>JAAZXX010000609.1 GCA_014239995.1 Verrucomicrobiia bacterium | reverse complement strand
ACAAACGCTCCGCCTGCAAGATTGCCGGATGATATTCATGCTGACGGCCTAAGCGGTATCCTTGGACAGAAAGGAACTCAACATGGCTAGATTGAGTCTGAAAACCATCCTGATGAGCGGAATCGCCGCGATGGTGGCGTGGGTGTTCATTTCCAAGGCGGTTGTGCCTTGGATTTATCTGCCTCGGGACACCGCAAAGTCGAAGGTAAACAACTACGAGTCGAGGGTGGGCAAACTGGAGGCACTTAAAGTTCTTACTGAAAACGATGAGCATTATCTGGCGGCCATATCGAGGAATGCGTTTTCCATGGATAAAAGCGAGGCCATTTCACGAATGGGCGTTTATCTTACCGAGGCGATTAAGGCCAGTGGATTAAGCGAGGACAAGTTCACGCGAAGACCACTCAAGGCGACACAGTTGACCAAAAATGGAGCCACGCAAATCGGGTACACGGTCAGCGGCCAAGGCTCCCTGCAAAAAATTATCGACTTGATGTTCCTTCTTGAGCAAACCCCATTCCTTCCGCGAAGCACGATCAAGTCATACACCCTACAGGGTGGCAGGTTGACTTTGGTAACGGTAAAACCCCACTCATTTGAAAAGGGCCAGATGGTCCAACTCAACGGTGCATTTCCTGTAAGCCGAGAGTTCCCTTCCTCCTACAACGGGGTATTTCGCGTTATCAATACCGATACCAACCCAGCGCCCATGTCGCTTACTCTGGCACTACCTAACGCCGGGAAGAACACACCCACCGCCACCAAGTCTCTGACTTCAAATTCAATCAGCGCCAACCGGAAAAAGAAACGAAACTGGCTGACTCGGCTATTTTTTGGTGACGACTCAAAAATAGAACCAGGCCTTGCGGGCATCACTAAAATTAAGGGAACTAAACAGACCGGTAATCGCCTCACGATCTACACAAAAGGCAATCACTTGTTCAATACCGGTGACAAAGTCAGCCTGAAAAACCTGACGCCGTCATCGCTCAACAAGACGGGAGAAATCACCCGGGATTCCGCAGCTAAATTCTCCCTCCTGCTGTATGGCGAAGCCGGGGCCTATGCGTCAGCAACGACAAGCCGGATTACCCCGCAGCGAGTGGAGAACATCACCATGCTGCCTGTAGACGGCGGCGGCGAGGTGAGGATCGACTTTCAGTTTCTCTCCCTGATCGTCGGGCCAACAAAATACGCCAAACAGGAACCATTGAAGACACGAGCCGTTCATGGGGAGACTTTAGGGAGCGAAGATCGTACACTCTTTGCTGCCATCACCCAGCGCGCCTTCTTTTTACCATACCAAAAAAAACCGGCCCCACTGCCGACTCCTACAGCCATACCTCCCTCCGCACCAACGCCGCCTGGACCGGAAACATACAAAATCGTCTCCCTCTCAGAATGGAAGGGACAACAGGAAATCATGGTACTCGATTCCAACCAGAACAAAACAGCGAGCTATAAACCCGGCGACGAATTGGCCGGAGGCAAAATCGTAATGATCGATTACCGAAAAATGCCCTTCCCAAAAAAGCCGGCGCTGCTTTCTCAAAGCCGCGTAATCCTCATCATCGGGGAGGATTACTGGGCCATCGAGCGGGGCAATACGTTGGCGGACAAACACAAGCTTGTCCCAGAGCAGTTACCAGAAAACTTGGCCAAGCGCTAACGCCTCCGCAAACACGGCGGCAAGACGGGTGAAGAGTTGAAAGCCGCTGTCAAATAGCTTCTGATTACTCAAGGGTCTTAACCGTTTCCAAATAAGTCTTGGGGTCTTGATTGGCTTGTTCCCATAGTTGGTTGAAGTAGGGGACTTTCAACAGGTAGACAGATGAGGCGGCTATCTTTGCGTTGTTTACTTCTTCATCTATCCAGCTTTCCAATGACTTGGGCTTGTTCCATTTTTTCCTCAAATCAATACAGGTGGCCTTGAATGATTGCATTAAGTCTTGTTTGCGTTTTTGAAGAATGACCGCTGAATCGTTATTTGTGTTTTTGTAGATTAAGTTAAGTTCGTTCTTTGTTTCTTGAAGGAGACTCCGAAACTCATCTCTTCTTTTCAGCTTTTGTCGGTAGTTCTCCAATCGTTTCTCTTCACCCTTTTCTTTTAACCATAGTTGCACGCTTTTTTGCGCAAAGGCAGTTGCGAAGCTTTCATTAAACATCGTATCCCCTTTTAAGTAGTAGGTGCGGTGAGTCAGTTCGTGAAATAACGTTTCAGCCAACTCCTCATCGGAGTCATCAAGGAAGGTGCTTAACAGGGGGTCGCTGAACCAGCCTAGTGTTGAGTAGGCAATTGCTTCTCCTAAGTACACATCGAATCCCTGGCTTTGAAGTTCGGCTGAGTATTCTTTTGCCATTCGCTCCTTAAAGAAGCCCTTGCTCTGGTACTCACCGACAATGGGGTATTTCCATGTTTGGAGTTTCGTGGAGAATCTAGAGGAAGCATACACTACCCATACAGCAGCTGATCGGTCTAGGTGCTTGTATTTGGAGTAAGCTTTACCAACGTCTAGGCTTAGCTTGTTCTCGGCGAAATCTCTTAATTCAGCAACCAACTCAAGTTGTCTTCTAAGTTCTTTGTTGGTTTCATCCTGCTCAATTACCTTTCCGATTGGAGTCAGTCCAGTTGTGAGCTGTAGATGTCCGACAACAGCATGGGAGTAATACTTGGCGGTGGAGCAGCCCGTAAGCGCTGTGGCAAAAATTGTTAAAATGGAAAATGATATTAATCTGGATAAAAACATCAGCAACTCCTCCACGAAACTGCCAGAGATCA
>JAAZXX010000608.1 GCA_014239995.1 Verrucomicrobiia bacterium | reverse complement strand
GGACGTTTCCCTTCTGCCCTCACAGGCGTATTCCAAACAAAAAACACGCAGATCAAGCCATGAAGGAACCATGCTCCATGGACTCTAGCCTGAGACAAGCACGTCAGAAATGAAGGAACACACATGGGCTGGATCTTGCAACAGATGATAAGCGTGCTTCCAGTCTTTTCACGCTCGACCCACGGATAAGGAAAGAGATAATGGTGCCATGCAAGGCAAGCTACATTTCATCATGTTACTGGGCCTGGTGCACTTGATCAGCTCAGTCACCCCCACCAGGGCTGATATCAAGTTCTCAGAACATCCAACTCCGCCCAGTTTCATCGTCATTCTAACAGATGATCAGAGCTGGGTTGGATCCTCCCTACGCATGGACCCGAACGATGCGCGGTCTCAAAGCGATTTTTTTCATACACCTCAGATGGAACGAATGGCTGCATTGGGCATGTGTTTCAAATACGGCTACGCACCGGCACCCTTCTGCTGTCCCTCTCGACGCAGCCTGCTCAGCGGTCAATCACCCGCCAGGCATGTCTATCAGAAGCACCAACCCGGATGGTGCAGGGAATTCAACACCCAACTCACGATTCCGAGGATGCTCAAGGATGCCGATCATGCCTATGAGACAGCCCATTTCGGCAAATGGGATTTTCGATTTGATGCACCATCCCCCGAGGATATGGGCTACGATCACAGCGATGGGATCACTGGAAATGCCACCGGCGGAGCCAAGGGAACCGGCGGTCCCTCGGCAAGGAACGATCCCAAGAGGATGTTCGAGATCACAGACAAGGCAATCAATTTCATGAAAACCTCGGTCTCAGCAAAACGCCCCTTTTACCTTCAAGTCTCGCATTATGCCGTACATCTCGATATTTTTTATCGCGAGACTACTCTGGCTCACACCCGCAATCGTATCTTGGGAAGCAAGCATACTTCCCCACCGTTTGCCGCCATGACCGAGGATCTCGACCATGCAGTGGGCAAGTTATTGGATGCCGTAGAAAAATTGCGTCCAACAGCTGGTCCAATCTACCTTTTCTTCATGTCTGATAACGGTGGCAGGGAAGCTATTCCCACCGAGGCAAATCCAAGACAGAAACCGCGCAATCATCCATTGCGAGACGGAAAAGGATCCATGTACGAAGGAGGTATTCGGGTCCCCTTTATTGTACTTGGCCCCGGCATTGCTCCGGGGAGCCACTGCAATATACCGGTCACGGGGCTGGATATTCTGCCGACCCTTGCGGCCCTTTCCGGCTACCGGAAACCACTTCCAAAAAACATCGACGGAGGCAGCCTGACGGGTGTCTTGAAACATGGCAATCGGGGCAGAGTTGACCGTTACGAGCCTTTCCTTTTTTTCCATCAGGCCGTGACGCGCAAACCTCAGACGGCCCTGATTGAATATCCCTACAAGCTGGTCAAAACATGGGACAAAAATCTGGTGGAACTTTTCAACCTCCACTCTGATCCCGGCGAAACCTTCAACCTGGCTTTCGATGCAAGCAAACAAGCCCAGGAGATGCACGCCCGGATGATCGCTTTCCTTGAAAAAACAGATGCAGAAACCTTAAAAACCATGGACAAGGTTTCCTTGAAAGAAATGTTTCAATAGCACATCTCTCAAACCATTGTTCTCGAGTCGTTTCCAATCCAAGAGCACATGCGGACTGCCTGGGTCAGGTGCGAGTGGTTTTCACGAAAAAAACCATCCAACAAGAAACCGGTATCGATAGACAAAGCATGACAACCACGCGACTGCCCGGTAAATTCACTCTTCAGTCAAGACTTTCCATTCAAATGGGTTTCATGCATATTCTCCAAAAGCCGATATCAAAATGAGTCACTCATTGGAACATATCAAGCGATGGGGTTCTTGCCTGGCATTTGCTGGAGCCCTCGGTCAAGGTCCTGTCCACGCAAACGATGGCATTGCGTTCTTCGAGGAACACATCCGTCCCATCCTGGTATCCTCGTGTGGTGAATGCCACTCATCGACGGCCAAAAAAATCAAGGCCGGACTTTACCTGGACAGTCGGGAAGCGACTCTTCAAGGAGGCGACAGCGGCCCAGCCATTATTCCAGGCGACCCAGACAATTCGCTCCTGATGCGTGCCATACGTTACAAGGAGGAATCCATGGAGATGCCTCCCAAGGGACGCCTCTCAGACCAAACCATCGCCAGGTTTGAGACATGGATTTCTATAGGAGCTCCGTGGCCCGAGATCACTCGCAAGACGACTGCTTCCCGTGAACCGAATATCGACATGGCCACCTCCAGGAGAGAGCATTGGGCCTTTGCCCCCATCAGGAAACCATCTCCCCCCTTGATTGAGAATACGCATGCCCTGAGCAATCCCATTGACCAGTTCATCCAGGCCAAGCTCGTTAAAAACAAAATGACGATGTCCCCACAAGCCAAACCTAGAATCCTGATTCGGCGGGCCTATTTTGATCTACTTGGACTTCCACCTGCCCCAGCCAGCGTCATGGCATTTCAAAATGGGGACCATTCATGGAACGACATCATTGACCGACTCCTGTCGGCACCTCAATATGGAGAGCGCTGGAGCCGTCACTGGCTGGATGTAGCACGTTACAGTGACGGGTATGGAGGATTTCTGGACAGCGGAGCGCTCCCTCAGGCGTGGCGCTACCGTGACTGGGTCATCCATGCCCTCAACAGGGACCTGCCCTACGATATTTTCATACGGCAGCAAATCGCAGCTGATCTACTTCCAAACGCAAAACGTCAGGACTTTGCAGCCACCGGCTTCTTCACGGTAGGCCCTA
>JAAZXX010000607.1 GCA_014239995.1 Verrucomicrobiia bacterium | reverse complement strand
TGACCACTCGCAAGGCCAAGAAAATGCCAATTGAGAAGATCCTTGGACGATTCCACCCGATATTGGACCTGTCCCAACACATGCACAGCCAACACCAGCGGTCCACCCGCCTCGCGCTTGATGGAAATCTGAGCAGGCAACAAGGAAACACCCTCAACATTCAGAACTTGTTGAAGGCAGACAATAGGTGTGTTGTTGGATGAGGAGCAAATCTCGATAACGTGTTTCCCCGGGATCAGACCCTTGCTGAGTGATCTTGGCTTCGCTAAGTGGGTTGCCCTTTGGGGGAGGGGGCGACGTGAATTCCTGGGCCTGAGTAGAGGCAATAACAGTGAGAGCGATGGTGGAAATCACGATCAAGAGGTCAAGCATCGTGCGTGGTGTGTTGCTGGGAACCATATTCATGTCGCGTCGTCAGGTTTTGCTTTTCACCAGAAGTAAGGAGTTCCTTCTTGGTAGTATCTTCGCATTGTGCTAACATCCGAATTCAAAATCCAGCTTCATGATAACTTATTTCATATCGTGCAGGGTAAAAAGGCACTATCCCGTCGTGAGTCTTTTACTTTTGCTTGGATTGGCTGAGTTCTGTTTCCAAGTGAACTTTCTTGCTGCGGATGCTTCCTCCCATCGAGACCATGCATGGCCCGATGAAGATCTGCTTGCCAGGAGTCGTCAGATCGATCATTTCGTCTCTGAACGTCTTCGTGAGGAGGGAATCCAAGCGCAAGCCCCAGCGCCGGAGTCCGTTCTCCTAAGGCGTGTCTACCTGGATCTGATTGGGCGTATTCCAAGCACGATCGAGGCACGTACCTACCTGAATAACCCGGATCCAAACAAACTGGAGAATCTTACGGATGCACTGCTGGCTTCAGAAGGTCACGTGAGTCATGAGTTTAACTACTGGGCGGATCTCCTGCGTATTAAATCGCGTATGCGCAATCTGCCTGGGCAGCCTTATATTCAATGGATTCAGCAAGCACTGCGCGACAAGCTTCCTTACGATCGCTTTGTCCGAGAGTTGATCAATGCTGAGGGATATCTCTGGGAAAATGGTGCCACTGGATTCTACTTTCGGGATGCGGGTATGGCGTTGGATCATATGGCCAACACCTTCCAGGTTTTTCTGGGAACACAGGTTGTTTGTGCCCAATGCCATGATCATCCATACGATGCGTGGACTCAGAAACAATACTACCAGCAGGCGGCATTCACCCATGGCATCAAGACCAATGATCCCAAAATGACTCGTAGGTTTCGGGCGCTTGGGAATAAAAATGGTGACAAGGAAATTTCCCCAACCCTGAAGGCCGCCGCGCGTCGCATGGTGCGTCCACTGCGCTATCGGGTCTTCGAAACGGGTAGCAAGCTGAAGCTTCCGACCGATTACCAATACACGGACGACTCGCCGGGATCAAAGGTAGTGCCCCATGCCATGTTTGGCCATGCCGATGTTTTCTCAGGAGAGAATTCCCTGAGAACGGCTTATGCGGAGTGGATGACCGGGGCCGAAAATCCACGATTCGCCAAAACCATTGCCAATCGTTACTGGAAACGATTGATGGGTTTAGGGCTCATTGAGCCCGTTGATGACCTCAAGGATGGAGTTCAGGCCAGCCATCCTGAGCTCATGAAGTTCCTCAGTGACACCATGGTCGAAATCAAATTCGACCTCTCCTTGTTCCAAGCCATCCTATGTCGTACCGACACCTACCGTCGTGCGACGCTTACACGGGAGTTGACACCAGAGCACCCTTTTCTTTTTGATGGGCGGCCTCTTGTGCGCATGCGCGCGGAGCAGCTCTGGGATTCGGTCATGACTCTGATTGTAACCGATCTGGACGATCGACCTGGGAAAATTCGATCTGACCGTAATTACGCCATCGCACAGCAATTGCGGAATAAGCCGTTGGATCAGGTTTTGAAACTAGTGGAACGTGAGCTCAGTCTGGATCAATCCATGCGGGAGACGCAGGGTGAAATTAAGAAGATTCAACGTCGTATCAGAAGTTCGGACCGCAGTAAGCGGTCAAAACCATCCGGGAGCCTCCGACTCCAACTGGGAGAGAAACGCTTGAAGTTGAAAACATTGCGTTCCCAATCCATGCTGTCTAACTCAGTGACCCCATCAAAGTCGGCCAATCAATGGTCGCCTCTACCTGCTCAACTCGTAAGGGCATCGCGTGTTGGATCTCCAGCTCCTGAGGGACATTTCCTCAGGGAGTTCGGGCAGTCTGACCGGGAGACGATCGATGCCTTCAGCATCGGGGCAAACGTGCCTCAGGTTTTGGCGTTGTTGAATGGCCCGGTGATGGAGTATCTCGTAAGCGAAAATGGCGCATTGGCCCGTCAATTGAAACTTGCTTCCTCGAGCAAGGAAAAGTTAAGAACACTTTTTATCTCATTTCTGACACGTCTTCCCAGCCCGGAGGAGGAACGGTGGCTTCTTTCAGAACAGCGCGATGAGGAATTTGGTTTCATGGAAAAAGTATCTTGGATGCTTTTGAATGCCCGTGAGTTTTCCTTCATCCAGTAAGCTAAGAGAATAGAACAACTGACACGATGAAAGAGGCACTGCCCCATTCCCAGGAACGTTCCGTTTTGAACCTGCATTCAGATTGTTCGAGGCGGGCCTTTGCCGGACGTCTCGCGAAGGCTTTTCTAGGTGTGGGTTGCGGCGCTTGGGCCTCGCATGCCCTTGGGCGTTCAGTGGACACTGTGGGGAAGGGTGGTACTGCCAGCAAGGTGATTTACCTCTACATGAGCGGAGGTATGAGCCATCTAGATACCCTTGATCCTAAATCC
>JAAZXX010000606.1 GCA_014239995.1 Verrucomicrobiia bacterium | reverse complement strand
TGTCTGTCCACGGGCACACGGATGGATTGCCTGCCGTAGTTGAGGTGAGCAATAATTCTCCTTTGACTGTCAATGAAGCGCACCACATCGATTCCTTGCTGCTTCAAACGGTCTCGAACCAGAACTTGGACTTTCTGCACCCATGCATCATCGGAAATCTGTCGCCCCTTCCAGCCTGTGAGTCGACGCGACCATTTAGAGAGGATGATATTACCATTGTGGAGGCGATCAGCCAGGGGGACAGCCTTACCATAGAGAGTCCAAGTGCCCGTGTCATCGATAACACACGCATGACCACGTCCCACTTTGTCGATCACGGGACGAAGGGCTAAGGCAGGTTGAAGTTCTCCAACCGTCCATCCTTCACATTGCCTCGGAACCTCCTTCAAGTTCCACCAACGGATGGGATCCCCGTGTTTATCCAGATAGATGGGGGCTGAAACGCGCTCCAAGGGCACTTCCATTGCGGGTGGATCATCTTCCCAATCCCCTTGGCTGTTGAGGATCTGGCGGTTTTTTTTTCGAACGTATCGGGCACGCTCGGCATCGGTCCTTAGTTGGCACGGAACGTCAGGATTTTCCATAGCGTTTTCCACTCCCAGAAAAATGGGCTTGGAAGTGAAAAGCCGCCCCTGAACCCTAACTGCCTCCGCATAGGGATCTTCACCTCGTTCGGATGCGGCATGCATGATGTTGAGTAATGCATTCCAATCGACCATTCCGCTCCTGGATAATCTTGCTGGATGGGCATCCCGCAGTCGAGCGCTGTTGCTACCGATCAGGACATAGCCTATTTCATCAATGCCGCGACGCCCTGCACGTCCAAACATTTGCAGTATTTCATCAGGTTTAATCGGGAATTCCTGGTAATCGCGTCGGTAGGAGTCACTCACCAGGCTGACACTTCGAAGCGAAAAGTTGATACCCGCCGCCAACCCCATGGTGGCAACCACAATGCGCAATTGTCCTGCTTTTGCAAGTGGTTCAATCACGCCTGCTCGCGCTGAATAACTCAATCCACTGTGATGATATGCGATCCGATGGCCGAGCATTTTTGCCATCGAATCACCCACGATATGACGCTGTTCTTCGGTCAAATGAAGGGGATTGGGGGTTGGTAACTGTGACGCCAGTTCCATGGCAAGCTTTTCCGCTGCACGTCTTCGTGGAGCAAAGAGAAGGATGGGGCCCAGGCCTTCTGCCAAGGCTTTGGCGACAAAACGACTCCAGTAACCTCTCAATTCCCGAGGCACCTCATAAGGAAGATGCATTGGGGCCAGTTCCTCAAGAGGCACTGGCCTGTGGTGGTATTCGACCAAGCTCGGAATCCTGCCAAGCTTTTCGAACCATGTAATGATATCCGCAGGATTGGCAACGCTTCCACTGAGCAAAAGAAGTTGCGTTTTGGAAGGTGCGAGGGCCAAGGCAAGTTCATAATTCAGGCCACGATCCTGATCCCCAAGCATTTGGT
Source organism: Verrucomicrobiia bacterium (assembly GCA_014239995.1). GTDB lineage: Bacteria > Verrucomicrobiota > Verrucomicrobiia > Limisphaerales > AAA164-E04 > AAA164-E04. The sequence continues at coordinate 1,336 of JAAZXX010000606.1, read as the reverse complement.
ATTCGTCTACGACCAACAAGGTGGGACCATCTCCCCTGATGAGACGGTTTTTCTGTGTTTCCAGGGTGGCAACCAGAATGGGTGCATCAAGGTTTTCAGCCAGGTCACCAGTTGCAATTCCCACATTCCATCCCTTGGATCGCCATTCTGCAAGTTTATCGTTTGCAAGGGCTCGAGTAGGAACCGTATAGATAGCTTGTCCCTTCTTGAGTTTTCCCAAGTTAGACCAAAGTTCAAATATCAGTGTTTTCCCAGCCCCGGTGGGTGCGTGCACAACGACATCCTTTCCCGCCCTCAGGGAGGTTACGGCATTTTGCTGCCACAGGTCGGGAATCGCTACCTGGTTAAAGGCCAATTCCGAATTCAGTTGGGAGGCAAAATTGAAGGATGTCATGAATGGAGGAGGCAAAGGGATGCGTCGATCAAATCATGACGGTAACATCTTGGGTCAATTTTCCTGCTCAGCCAGTTTCCTGTACAAGGTAGCAAGGGAAACCTCAAGTATTTCAGCCGTTTGCTCCTTGTCTCCCCCTGTATGGGTCATGACACGGTTAAGATATCCTACTTCCTGATCACGAAGAAAATGCTTGAGAGGTTTCAAAGGACTTAAATTTGCATCCATATCCGAACCTTTCCCACTGGTGCGAGGGCTGGAGGCAGGCGTGTTGGATGCCAATGGGAAGATCAAATCTGAAACCTGTTTATTATCCGCCTTCTCGATGAATCCAGTACCAACTTCCGTGTCATCTTCCTCGACAAGGTCAGCAATTTGATTAGGGAGATCCTGCCGTCTGATCACATGGGATTCACTGAGAGCACAGGCACGCTCGACGAGGTTTTGTAATTCACGAACGTTGCCTGGCCACGAATGCCGGGTTAGGGCGTTCATACATGTCCTGCTCATCTGGAATACTTTTGCAATGCGGGGGTGCACTTTGTCTTTTAGAAAATGAGCCACCAGCAAGGGAATATCATCAGGCCTTTCCCTGAGCCCGGGCAGATGGATAGGGATGACATTGAGACGGTAATAGAGATCTTCTCGAAACTCTCCTTGCTTGATTCTGTCCTCGAGTGTCTCGTTGGTTGCTGCAAGTACCCTCACATCAACTTTGACGGGTGTATTTTCCCCGACACGACGGACTTCCTTTTCCTGAAGGACACGCAACAGTCGACTCTGGAGGGTAGGGGGCATGGTGCCAATTTCATCAAGAAAAATGGTGCCTTTGTCTGCGAGTTCAAACTTTCCAATCTTGCGGCCGGCTGCTCCGGTATAGGCGCCTTTTTCATGGCCGAAAAGCTCATCTTCAAGCAACGACTCCGGCAAAGCGGCACAATT
>JAAZXX010000605.1 GCA_014239995.1 Verrucomicrobiia bacterium | reverse complement strand
AGCCCGTCTTCTGATGGAATCTACGTTTGAAACGGTCGAGCACGAGTCCCTGTATTCCAAGCAGGATCAGATGGATCCGACTGCCCATTACAATGCGCTCGGTTTAAGAAAACTCGATCCCATGGGTTGGTTTCGACGTCAAGGTAGTCAGAGTTCCAACCTTCCCAGAGAGGAAACGGCTGATAAAACCAGCCACCAGTGGGTCCGATACATGGCCACCGGAGGCGTTCAGGGTATGGAACCCCTTCGGCGCGAGAAACGGATTGCACGTAATCGATTTCTAATGATGTTTGTGGTTTTTCTTGCCATTCTATGCGGCATATTCGCCGTGATGTAGCCTTAAATTGAATGCGTTTCACCATATTGAAGCCTTTCGTATTGAGACTCAGACATGGACCGTGGCTTTTTCTAAAGAGGGTCTGGCCCATCTTTGGTTTCCGTCACAATGCCCAGTGAAACATATTCCCAATCCTGATTCATTGTCCTCCAAATACACTTGCCTTTGGGGCTCGGTAACCCGGTCATGGTTGCGTGCATACTTGCTTGGCCAAAGCCCCAATCCTGCGATGTTGCCACCATTGGACCTCAGTCAGGGTAGTGTTTTTCAGCGCAGTGTATGGACTGCCCTGTTGAGCATACCTTATGGGACAACCAAATCCTACGCTGCCATAGCAGGCGAGGTGGGAAGACCTAGAGCGGTCAGGGCGCTGGGTGCCGCATGTGGTGCCAACCCCATTCCGATCATCGTTCCTTGCCACCGGGTAGTGACTTCGCATCGGGGAATAGGTGGTTTTTCGGCGGGATTATCATGGAAAAGCCGGTTACTGGCCTTGGAAAAGGTTCGTCTTTGAATAGGGCATGAGCTGGGGGTCAGCAACGAAGCCAAGTTCAGGTATGTGGTTGGTTCCTGAGGATGCATGATCACCGGGCTTTTGTGACGGGCATTGGATCCGTCCCAGAAACAATCTACGTGTCATGAGGCATTCGAAGCTATGCCACGAGGATCATGGTTGCCAGGCATGCTCGAGAAAGGCGGGTCGCATGCTGGTAAGCACAGTTCATGGTGATGTGTGGAGGGATGGGTTTGAGTGTCCTGCTATTTTCGATATAGCAATAGGGTGAGCAGTTAGGAACATCGGTTCCGAAGTAGGTGTCAGATCCTCTCGTGATGGAACCTCCTTCAATGGGGTTTGAAAAAAGGGTCACCCATGTTTTGTGGTCTTCAGGGTTTTCTGCAGCATCCTTTGCAATTTTCATCCTTATCAATGGCTGTTGATCGGAGTTGATGGGCCGATCCCAACCCAGACAACATTTTCCCATACAGGCCGTGTGATGACCTCGGCTTTTACCAATTCATGGCTTACCCCAGAGGTCAACGATGCCCGCAACCACTGGTATATGCCGGTGATTGTGTCCCTTGAGGAGCGTGTAGCGCGATGGCGAACAAACACTCGAGGATGTTTTGTGTGCATCGATAAAACGCAGGCTCTGTTGAGCCAGTGCGTCGATCTGAGGCGTTGGTATTCCTCCTTGTTCAGCGGTGTCGCACCGCAAATCACCCTATTCAAGGTCGTCTGCACATATGATGAGAAGGTTGGGAACCTTTGGGTGCCCATGGATGACTCCCGTCAGGAAAAGCCAGGTCAAGCACACAATCAGCTTTTGAGATGGATGTTGCATGGCTTGTGCCCCGATAACTCATCAATGCGTTGATCATATCGCCTATTCATGCCTAGCAAGGTTGCACGGAGGTGCCGACTTTCTTCTTGAAGGCATTCGCCATGCCGTTTGATCATGGCGAATGCTGGAGATGTGTTATCCAGATCACCTGGAAGACCAGTGAATCCATGCAAAGGTGTATCTGATTGCGCATCAATCATTCTTCGATCAACACGCGTAATCGAAAAAAGTTTTGTATTGGATCAGTGATGGAAATGTCCCAATTCAGGTCCTGTGATGTGTTCGTTGGAAGGGTGCGAGAGATTTCTGTCCAGGCATCACTCTGGATTGCCGAGGTGGCTTCAATGATATAGGTAAGCCCGGGTTGTGCCCTGAAACCCAGGGAGGCCCGCATGCCTCGGTCCATGAGTTCAAAGCGTTCCACTCTCAGGGCGCTTTGGGCATCGAGGGGATGGGTCAACGCAAGGAACTCATCGAGGTTGAAAAACCCATCCCCGTCGGGATCCGAGAAGGCATCCTCCGGATTGTCGGGATCAAGACCGTAGGCTACTTCCCAAGTGTCTTTCATCCCGTCCTCATCGCGATCCCCAATGGTTTCACCGCCGGGACTGAAACTCGACCAGTTGCCAGGGTTGCTACCGTCTTTTTCCAAGCGAACCCGTTGTAGCCCATCACCAAACCCATTGGCTTCAAGCGGCCAGGGTAAGCTACTCCCATAGGTGACTTCATCTACGTGGAGATATGGCACGAATCCGGCATCCGGATCGGGTGGGTCCAGTGGGGCATCTGGCCGAAAAAGCCGGATGGTTTCACCCAGGTTATTGAGTTTACGCGTGTAGGGCCCCAATATCTGGATCGCCTCGGCGATCTGATACTTGTTACGAAAGATCTCCGGATCGGATGCCGTAATCAAAATACGACCGCCTGGACGCATTTGGAGGTCGGGTGGAAAATTAAATTCAATGCCGCCTCGCACTTGCCAGGTATGCTCTGGAATCCTGGGATCGAACAGAGAAACTATCGTCTTAACTCGGTTGCGGAGTTCGATAAACTCATCATTGCCTTCGGCGGGATGATACATGATGCGATTGATCACGACCGTGCCGACAAAGGGCTCAGCGTTGGGCTACCGTCTTTTTC
>JAAZXX010000604.1 GCA_014239995.1 Verrucomicrobiia bacterium | reverse complement strand
AAGTATCCTACTTATTTGGTCCCTAGATTTAAATAAACACAACCGTATATATTCGGGCTAAAGGTGGTGGTAACGATAAACCTGTGGACATCCGGTCAATGGGAATCCCCGTCATGAAAGTCTGGAACCAGTGCTTCCAGACGCACCGGATAATGTCCAAGACTTAGATAACAACGCTCAAGGGTAGCTTTGGCCAGCCCCACAACAGCAATCGAACCCTGAAAAGCCAGCCAAAGCGCCGCTTCGTGCATGTGTGACTCAGGCTTATGCAAGGATTTTGAAAGGACCGTGAGGGACACTTACAAAAATCATCACCCACCACGTTCAGGATCCAACCAAGGTGTGTTGCCGTAATACCAATCGATTTTCATCGACTCAACGTGTCCATCTGAAAAGCCGTTACTACTGCGCTGGTTATGTCGTGGATGCGGGCCACACCAATTCGGGTTACTGCCAGTGACACAACCGGGACATTGCCCGACCTTGGGATCTCCAAGCATCCAGGCACCTAACTTGAGCTTTGATTGCGGGGTCACGGCTGGGCTCTCGTTAGGGTCAGGTTGGGTACCCGAATCTGTGATGAAAATCGTCGTCGATGGGTTCTTGACCCGGGTTTCCCGATGATGCACGTAATCCACATAGCTGCTCAATTCTCCGGATAATTGACCGTTGATTGCGTAATCCGAAACAGTGGGGGTGTCCACATTGACACCATCCCAGCGTTCGAGTTGTTGTGGCTCGCCTTTTCGACCGGGACAGATCAAGATATTTGTCGAAGCGAGGTAAGGTTGAAGCAGTTGAAACCAGGTGGTCAGTCCCTCAGTATATGGCGGATAAAGGTATGTGACCACGTGTTTGTTCGAGTTGTCATCGGTGTACATCTTGCTTGCAAACAATATCTGCCGGGTGTTGCTAATACACTTGATGGAGTGCGCCTTCTGTTTTGCTTTGCCCAAGGCTGGCAGGAGCATTCCCGCCAAGATCGCAATGATGGCAATCACCACGAGGAGTTCGATCAAGGTGAAAGCATGATTCAGTTGTTTTGAAAATTTCATTCCACTTTCACATTACCCTCTCAACGACTACGAAAACGTTAAATATAGACCGTGACTGGGCATCCAAGGCCAGTCAAGTTTTCCTTTCAAACACAATAGTCTATACAACACCTCATGAGAAGGCATGCCACACATCGCTTACTCCTGTTTTGATTCATTTAAAAATAAGGAAGGCAAGCTTTCGGAAGGCATTTTCAAATCAAACTTCCATTTCTAGTAAACCAGATACAAGTCTCTCCACTTTAGCGTCGTTGAATGGATATTTCCAAACAATGATAAAGGAACCCCACATGCGTATTTTTGGATTCTTTTCACCACTCCAAAAGGTTTTCAAAACGGATCCACACTCACAGAACCCATGCCTCGTCTGCGCGGGTCCAGTTATGTCAGGTCATGAGGGCAAATGGACACCATTAGAGCGTTGACACTATCAGAAATTATCCGCACAATGACAATAACCCCATTTGCACATGAAAACTCGACTGTCTAAATCAGGATTTACCCTGATCGAACTCCTCGTGGTGATCGCCATCATCTCCATTCTGGCAGGCATGCTTTTACCCGTTTTAGGGCGAGTCAAAGAAAAAGCACGCCTCACCGGTTGCATGAATAACCTTCGGCAATTTGGATTTGCCGTCATCTATTACATCGACGACAACGAGGAACATCTTCCCCATATGCAGGATTGGCTGGACAAAGGTAACAACGGCAACATTGAGGAGGGACAGCTCTTCAAGTATCTCACGACAAAGGACGTCTACGTCTGTCCAACAGACAAGATGAGATTAAAACGACCAGGCAAATGGTCCAACCGCCGGGATTTCAGCTATGCCATCAGCGGACCAGGGACGGATGACAGAAATCCAGGCACATATAACGGAAAAATGACCTCCTGGCTGGAACCCCAAAAGTCGTTCACTTTTATGGAAGAAGCCTTGGATGCTCCCTTGAATGACGGGCATATATGGCCCAATGATTGGGATGTCCTGGCTACACGGCACAAGGGAAAGGGAAACGGCTGGGGAGTGACGGGCAGTCGAGAAAAGGGAGAGATAATCGGCCTTGGACAATTCCTCATGGGAGATGCTCGGGTGGAAGCATGGAGTAAACAGAAATTTCTTGAATATGGATATAAAAAGGCCAACAGCCGCCTTTGGAAACCTTACGGTAAAGTCACTCAACCAAGTCCGTAGCAAACAAATCAGGTTGTCGTCCCGATTATTTCAATCACACCGTAAAGCCCTTCCCCATGGGAATGCCGTCTGCAAGTATGGTCGCTTTTACCATTCGCGGGGGCATGTTTTGGATTATTCCACTAGACTAAGTTCCCGGAAGAAGCCAAGTGTGAAGGCAATCCTCTCTTCCCAGATAACACGCACGTGTGTTAAGTAAATCTCAAGGAGATGTTACCTTATGTGTTCGAACTAAGATAATATCGGAGTCACTGCCCTGTAGATGAGATAAGCTATAGTCTTCAAGGACATATTCGTTGCGAATCAACTGAAGGCATCCTGAACCATTCCGCTCTAAAAGAAACTCTGAACTGAGTCAGTTAATTTGGTTACTGCTTTGAATATCACCGGGTTTCCTATTTGAACTTCTACCGAACACTTTCATATTGAATGCATGGAAAATGACTCAAAAAGACAAGGATTGGCAAGGTTCACGGACTTATTGACCACATTCGATATCCATTCGACAACCCGATTGGGAGAAGTCTATCAATCCAATGTCGCATTCAAGGACCCACTTAATCGTGCAAACGGCAT
>JAAZXX010000603.1 GCA_014239995.1 Verrucomicrobiia bacterium | reverse complement strand
TGGTTGACCTCAGCACCGCCAGCATTGGCAAGGAAACCTGTAAGCACGAAGCGCGCAATGGGATCGCTTGGAAACGCAGTTGTCTTTCCGCCAAGGGTGATTACCAGGCGATCGTTCTGCTGGGGGGCCAATTGAGAAACCAGACGTCCAAGTTTTTTCGCCAGTGTGAGGTAAGGCTTGACCATTGCGTAGGTTTTTGTGTCCAGACTGGGCATATTGACAGCATTTTGAATCGCACCGGTCAAAAGGTAATCCGTGATGGATTCTGCAATTTCAATGCCGACGTTTTGTTGTGCCTCCCTCGTGCTTGCTCCAAGATGGGGTGTGGTGATAACCTCTGGAGCGTTGCGAAAGGGGTGTTTTTCGTCCAGGGGTTCGTGTTCGTAAACATCCACTGCGGCTCCTCCGACGATGCCTGAGTCGATGGCATCGACCAAATCTTCCTCATTCACAATCCCCCCCCGCGCGCAGTTCAGTATGCGTATGCCTTTTCTCATCTTGAGGAAAGCATCCTTATTGATCATGCCGCGTGTTTCGTCCGTCATGGGCATGTGCACGGTGAGAAAGTCAGCGTGCGCATAAATGTTATCCAGTGTCGAAACTTCAACTCGCATGGCCTCGGCACGTGCGGGGGAGAGGTAAGGATCGTAGGCGAGCACTTTCATGCCGAACGCCTGAGCTCGCTTAGCAACCTCCGTTCCAATACGACCGAGACCTAGAATGGCCAACGTTTTGGCGTAGAGTTCGGTGCCTTGGTATGCCTTTCGATTCCACGCGCCTTGGGACATGGACATGTGTGCTTGTGGTATCTTGCGCGCCAGGGCCATCAGCATCGCAAATGTTAATTCGGCAGTGGAAATGGTGTTGCCGCCTGGGGTGTTCATGACCACGATTCCCCGTTGGGTGGCTGTTTCCACATCCACATTGTCCACTCCAACACCAGCACGTCCAACCACTTGGAGATCGGGCGAATGATCGATGACGTTTGCTGTGATTTTGGTTTCCGAACGCACAACATAGGCATGCACTCCCTCAGCCATCTCGATGAGTTCGGATTCGCTCGGACGTTTATCCATTACAACGATTTCGAGACTGGACTGTTCTTGGAAAAACTCGATTCCCTTGGTGGAAATTGGATCGCAGATCAATACTTTCATCTTCATTAAAGGCCAATCAATCTAGGCAATCGGCATGACAAGGTCAAACATGGAAAATGGGTCCCACTCACGGATGCTGGCCTTTTTGAGGGTTCCATGTTAAATAATCTTCAGGAATGATATCACAACGAAACAACCGTGGATTGACGGTCATCCTTGAGTCAGAGGGAATGATGCGTTTTCGGGGGGGGATCGTATGGCAGCTCGGGACGACCAGGCCATGCACCAGGTCTTTTCCCGAATCCCGCCAAACATCCTGACGTGAATTCGGTTACCTTGTCGCGTTAGCCTGCCTGATCCACATGAAGCGCATTTTCTTGGATGCACAATCTAGTACACCCATCCATCCGGCTGTTTTGGATGCGATGCGACCTTTTGAGCAGACGCATGCTGCATTGCCCTCGTCCCCCTATCATGGGGGGAAACAAGCACGGAAGGCCCTTGAAACAGCTTCGGAACAAGTGGCTGCATTGATTGGGGCAGATTCTGGTGAGGAAATTGTTTTTACGGGGTCCGGTACTGAAGCCAATAATCTCGCCATCAAGGGAATCATCCAGGCTCGCATGCGGTTTGGATCCCACGTTCTTGGTACGGCGCTTGATCATCCTTCCGTGTCCCTTTCCGTTAAGTCGTTGGAAACGCACGGTATACAGTATGATATTTTGCCCGTCAATCCCAAGGGGTTGGTCAGTGAAGAAGAGACTTTGAGGCGTGTTTCTGACCAGACCATTTTGCTATGTGTGCCTGTATCCAGGCCGGAGCTTGGTCAAGTACAGGTGGTTAACATACTTGGTAAGGGCCTGGCTAAGCGAGGCGTCGCTCTGATGATGGATGCCACCACAGGAGGCGGTTGGACACCCTTGGATGTGAGGGAATCCAATGCCACCTTGTTGAGTCTTTCGCCTCACCGGTTTCATGGACCCAAGGGGGTTGGAATTCTCTACAAACGACGCGGGACCGTGTTGGAACCCCAGATGCATGGTGGTCTTCAAGCTTCTGGATGGCGAGCAGGTTCTGAGAATGTGGCTGGTATCGTAGGTGCAGGCATGGCGTGTGAGTTGCTGCAGCGCGATTTTTCAGATCGAGAGTCATGTGCATTGAAACTGCAGGGAGCGCTCTATGAAGGAATCAAAAAGAAGATTCCTTCTGTGGCCCTGCTCGGACCATTGCCCAATGATAGGCGGCTTTGTAATCAGCTCAACTTTGTGTTTGAAGGAGTGGAAGGTGAATCGCTGATGCTGATGGCCAATGTGCGGGGACTTGAGTGTCATACGGGTATCACCTGTCTCAGTCGTGGAGTAACCCATGAGGGTCTGGCCGATGCGCTTGGTATTCCAGGTGATTTGATACGGAGTAGTCTGTTACTTTCATGGCATGCCTCGACCTGTATGGAGGATATTCATGCGGCGATAGATATCCTGGAAACCTCAGTCAGGCGCTTGCGTGAAATGTCTCCAGTTTGGGATGGCCTTCGGTCGGGACGCATGATGTCTCGTCTAAGCCTGCTTGCCTGACCTTTTGGGGAGTGTGTGCCGCGGGTGACCCCCTCTTCACTTACCTTGGTTCGATGATTCCGCATATGTCAACTATGGATCCTTTCCATGTGGCGCATGAAGACGCGGGTTTGATCTTGTCCTGAAGTGCGTGCATAGTCGCAAGGCAATGTCAT
>JAAZXX010000602.1:2612-2829 GCA_014239995.1 Verrucomicrobiia bacterium | reverse complement strand
GATTGGGCGCAATCGACCATGATTTGGATTCACTTGTTGGTTGAGTGTGGTAGCTTCCCGCCGTGGCAAATAAAGACCAAGGCAGAAAAGATAAGAAGAAACCCTCCAAATTAACTCCGGCGGAGAAGAAGAAGAGGAAGCAAGAAAAGAAAAGCAGAAAATAGAACTAGCCCTTTAGCCATCACTTCCACAACCCTCGCTTCAAACGCAGCCCGAT
>JAAZXX010000602.1:0-2602 GCA_014239995.1 Verrucomicrobiia bacterium | reverse complement strand
ACATCGGCGCTGTTAATCAATAAGAAATTCCATTTTTTCTTGTCGCCCAGAGCATAGTGAAGCGGGGATCATCCACTCTTTTGCCTTTGATCCTTGAATCATCGCTTGGATCAACTGAATTTGGCAAGATGGCAGACAAAGACTTTGAGACAGAGGAAAAAGGGGTCTGGGGAGATATCGCCGAGTGGCGATGCGATGGAGGCAGCGGAGGCGAGAAGGTTGTTCGGCAAGTCATTCAGGAAGAATTAACAACCATGGTTTAGCTAACGCCAGAGATGAAGCGTCTCGCATTATGCTCGCCCCCTAGTCGCCTTTCCCATGGCCTGGAAATGTCTTGTAACTATGCCATGAGAGTTGCAGCATTGACGCACCGGAAGGAAATTATAATGCATACTAAATATATGAATCGTCGAAGTTTTGTCAAGTCCACCGCGATCGCAACCAGTGCATTTGCGCTGCCGAGATTCTCGATTGCTGAGCCAGGCAAAACAAAAAAAATAAATGTTGCCGTGGTTGGCGTGTCAGGCATGGGAGGATATGCGCTTGGTGAAGCTGCCAAAGAGAACCTTGTGGCAATGTGTGATGTCGATGATGCCCGGGCTGCCAATGCTTTTAAAAAGTTTCCGAATGTTCCGCGATTCAAGGATTTTCGGATCATGCTCGACAAACTAGGCAAGGACATTGACGCGGTTTCAATTTCGACACCCGACCACACCCACTTTGCAGCCGCCATGGCCGCCATGGAACGGGGAAAGCATGTGTTTGTTCAAAAACCACTGGCACACAATATCTGGCAGGTTCGCACCCTTCAAAAAGCCGCCCGCCATTACAAGGTTATCACCCAGATGGGCAACCAGGGGCATACATTCACAGGCATGCGTCGCATTAAGGAATGGGTGGATGCTGGAGTGGTCGGTGACGTGCGAGAAGTCATTACTTGGACCAATCGCCCTAACCCGCCATGGTTTGTCCCGCCTAGCTCGTTTCCACCGGTAACGGGACCCGCGCCGAGTACTCTTGACTGGGATTTGTGGCAGGGCCCTGCGGAAAGTCAGGATTACAGCGCGGATTATGTTCCGGTTAAATGGCGTGGTTGGTGGAAATACGGTTGTGGTGCCCTAGGGGACATCGGTTGTCACACTTTCGATGCGCCGTTCTGGGCGCTCGGCTTGGGTTCGCCAACGAAGGTTGAAATCGAGCGTAAGGATCCTCCAGGGAAAGGCTTTATTCCGATGGGGTCGGTGGTGACCTATCACTTCGCAGCCCGGGAGGAAAAGCCACCGGTTACCCTCAAGTGGTATGAGAAGGGTTACGAAGTTCCGAAACCCACTCGATGGCAGAAAGACAAGGATCTCCCGAGTGGAGGCGGCATGTATATGGAGGGGACAAAGGAAACCCTTTATCATTCGGGTATGCGGCCCAACAGTCCCATGGTTACCCCGGGCGAACGTTTCATGGAAATGAAAAGTGAACTGGTGAAAATCCCCAAGTTACCCTCTGTTGGGAACGGGCCTATTGAGGAATGGTACCGCGCCATCAAGGGAGACGGGCCGATGCCCGGTTCTAATTTCGACTATGCTGTTCCGCTCACGGAAATGGTTCTTCTTGGAGCTCTTGCTCAGCGGACAGGAAAAAACATTGAGTGGGACAGCAAAAAAATGAAAGTCAAAGGCCAGCCCGAGTTTGATGCACTCATCAAGGAACCAGCCCGTAAGGGATGGCAATACGGAGAAAACCTCGGGTAAAACTCTGCAGGATCAGAGCCTTCTAATAGGCAGTTAAACTGGATAAAACGAGAAAGGTGCTGCGAGCATCTAGCACCACAGCTGCGATAGTTGTGAGTAGGTGGTGTTTCATATTCCAGCGGTGTTCAAGCGGTGCGCGCGTTTGTTTAGTCAATCAGTCTTGTTCTTTTTGAGCTTATTCTTCCGCTCATAGAAAAGACGCTCTGTCACTTTTTGATAGCCTTTGGATTCGTAAAGCTTTTGTGCTCCTGTGTTTGACACTGTCGTCTCAATCAAAATCGCTATGGCCTGAGATTCTTCACCAAATGCTTCGATCTCACTAATTAGCTTTGTCCCTATTCCCATTCCGCGAACAGACTCTAACACGAATAAATCATTTAATATCCAGATCCGTTTGGCTGAAACCGAAGAAAAGCTCGGATAGAGTTGGGCAAATCCAACACAGTGTTCATCCGAGGTATACGCACAAAAGATAACAGACTCCGAATTACTTAAACGGTCCTCGAGAAACTCTTGCGCCAACGACAAATTACTACCCTGCCCGAAAAACACTCTGTAAGCATCGAACAGCTTCGCGATTTCCTCAATATCATCAGTAGTGGCCCGGCGAATTGTTACTTCCATCTCTACGTTCCTATGCAAACAATCACGCTCCCCACCAGCACCACGGCTGCGATTGTTGTGAGTAGGAGGTGTTTCATTTCAATTCATCAGCCGTTTTGGTACATGTTTGAGGAAGAGTTCGGCGATGTGTAACGCCTAAGCTCAACGGCATGCGAAAGAGGCGCGCTTTTTGTGTATGCAAAAGAATCGAGCTTTTCGAATATCCACTGGAGCACCTTGTTGTGCTATTTCTT
>JAAZXX010000601.1 GCA_014239995.1 Verrucomicrobiia bacterium | reverse complement strand
AAGTTTGATCTTCCGGCCGAGGAAACGCCGGGGGTGTATCAATACCGTCTATCGGTAAAGGGCATCAAAGGTGAAATGACCGAACTGAACAACGCCCGTGAATTTTCGGTGGATGTCCGCGAGAAGAGCATCAACGTACTGCTGTACGGCAATATGTTGGATTTGAATTTTGCCCTGCTCAAGCGGAAGTTTGGCGATGATCCGACGATTAAGCTCACGACGGTCTACCGCAAGAGCGCCGAGACGGTGATTATTGATGGCAAACGGCAGGAAGGCGACGCGGTTTTTGCGCGCGGGTTCCCCAAGGATGAGGAGATCCTCGGGCTTTATACGATCATTGTTCTGGGGTCCTTCCCTTCAGAGCTCATTTCGTCCGATTCCTTCACGGCCTTGAAGAATTATGTGGAAGGCGGGGGTAACCTCGTGATGCTTGGCGGACCGAACTCCTTTGATAAGGGAGGCTACTATAACACGGCCATTGCACCGCTTCTGCCCTGGAAGAAAAGCACCAAGGGGCAAGGCATCAGTGCGGGAATCTTCCCGGTTATGGTGCCGCCCGAAGGGGAGTCGCATGGTTTGTTGGGCGCGACGGCGACGATCTTGAAGGGTGTTGGAAGTCCGGTGTTCCATTCGGTCAATAGAGTAGGGGAGCGCCGTAGCGGTGCGATGAGCCTGATGAATGCCTCTGTTGGCAGTCGGGTGGTGCCGGTCGTGGTCCTGCAACCCTTCGGCAAAGGACAGATCCTGGGGGTTGCCACCGATACACTCTGGCGCTGGGGGCGGATGGACGGTGATATCGCCGACGCCGGTCATCAGTTCTGGCGGGATACGATTCGTTATTTGTCGGGTGAGATTGAAGGGGGGCGATTCCTGACCGTGAAATGGGATCGTAAACGCTACCGGTCGAGTGAGGAAGGGCTTGTGGATATCGGGGTTGTCGGCCGCTACGCTGAGGGCGCGGTACATTTAAAGGGGACCGTGGAGCATGCCGGAAAAACCGAGAACTTGCCGATTGTGCTCCAGCAGGAAAGTAATTTTCAGACCCGGGTGTTCTTCCCGAAACCGGGTGAATATAAGATCAGAATGGAAGCTACTCTGGCCGGAAATCCACTGGATACCTATGAACGTACGATCCGCATTGGGTCGAGCGTTAGCGAGGGAGCCGACCTTGCGGTCGATCATCCCTTTCTGGAGAGCCTGGCCACGCGCAGTGGGGGTTCGTATAGCCGCGAGGGCGAGACAGAAGAGCTTTTGGAACGTCTGGATGCGCTGTTGCTGGCATCGGCCGATTTGCACGACACACCGCTGGTAAAGATAGCGGCTCTGTTTAACCTATTGCCGTTGTATATCATCCTCCTGATGGGGGCCCTGTTGTGGGAGTGGATCCTGCGCAGAAGAATGAATATTGTTTAGAGGTATGAAGGCGATGAACAGAAAGACCGACTTAGGACTGAATCCCTCCACGCCGGGCGCGTGGTGTGGGCTCGCCCTGCTTGTTGCCCTGTTTGTTTCGTTGCCCCCCGACCTGCCCGCGCAGAAGACCAAGAGCCCGCTCAAGCGACATGCCATCCTGCATATGTCGGATGGCGAGCAGCGCGAAGGGATCATCGAGCTGTCGCGCGGCACGCAATTTTCATTGACGAACTTGAAACGGGTGGACACGGGCACCGATGCCCCAGTGGAGTCAGCGAAGTTTTCCGGGAATAAGAGCAAAATCTACACCTTCAATTTCAATGTTGTGAAAGAGATGAGGTTTGAGCCCCATAGCGAGGAGTACCTGAAGAAATTCAAGATACTTAACGTCAGCTTTATTGATGAAGTGGATGAAAACGGTAAGAACATGGTCAATAAAGTGAGGGTTGGCTTGCCGTATCCGGTCATCAAGCCCAAGTGTACCGTTGTCTTTAACAGTGGCGAGGTCGTGACCGGACTCCTCCGCACCTGTGTCGTCTACCTGACGACAGTGGATCCCGATACGGGTTTTAAGATCAAGACCTCCAAGGTGGTCGTGAAGTCGAAGTATTCAGGTGAACCGGGTCAGTCCTATGAGGATCTCCTGCGGGTCAAGCATATCCAGATGCTGGATGAAGGGACCCAGTTTGCGCGCGACATGCCGATCACGTTCAATTCCTTTGACTTTGATTCAATCGATACCAACTACGTTCGTATCAAGGATGCCGGTGATACCAATCTCCTTGCCCACGGCGTGGTCACTGAAGAAGCATTTCTCAAGGAAAATAAGCTTGTGGCTTCCACTAAGGGCAAGCCGGCTACGGCCGAACCCAGCCTTATACGCATGACCGGACTGACTCACGATACCTTGTCGAAGGTGCGTGTTCAGCAGGAGGCCGATGGCAGCGTCAAGGTACATTCAACCCTCGGCGAGAATGTGTTTTTGGCTGCCCAAATCAAGGGCAAGTGGGTGGCCAGCTGGCCGCTCGAGGGCACGGTCCGCACGGAGCTGTTCAAGTCGGTCGAAAAGGAATTCAAGAAAACATTGGATTATTACAACGAACGAAAACTCATTGGGATTATCCCGAAGAAAAACGATCGAGAGATTTTTGCCCTGGTACGGCTTCGCCGAGATATCCCGGACCCCGAGCATGCCCTGGCGTGGGCGATGAGTACTCGGTGGGGGAACGCGGGTAGTTTCGAGATGGGTGCGGACGGCAAGTTGTTGGAGTACTATCGCTTGAGCATTATGAAGTATGCGCGTGACCCCAAGACCGGCGAGATGAGCTTGGAGGATCGCGGATCCTTTTGTCGGGTGCGTATAGATCTTGAAGATGAAACACCGCAGGTGGGGGTTTCACCGGCGCTATGGCCGGTC
>JAAZXX010000600.1 GCA_014239995.1 Verrucomicrobiia bacterium | reverse complement strand
TGTAGCAGGCATGCTTGCCACCGCAACTGACAATGATCTGTGATGGAGCGTAGTCGAGGCCATTGTCTCGCCGAAATTTTTCAACGATGGCATCCTTTAACTCAGGAATGCCACTGGCGGGTGTATATTTGGTAAAGCCCTCATTGAGGGCTTTAATGGCTGCGTCCTTGATGTGATCGGGGGTATCGAAATCAGGCTCTCCAGCTCCAAAACCAATGACATCCTGCCCTGCTGCCTTGAGCTGTTTTGCCTTGGCACTGATCGCCAGGGTAAGTGAGGGAGCAAGGGAAACCGCGCGCTGTGATATGTAGTAATCCATCGTTCTTTTCAGGGATCATCCATACATGAACACCCCCAAACCACGCAAGGGGAATCACGCATAAATCATATTCAATTGGATGGACTTGTCTGCAAAACAAGCTCGTGCAAACTCAGCAACCAGCAAGGGAAAGGTCAACTGGATCTATCAATTGTAATACGCGGCAGCAAATTTGAAAACCTCAGGCCTCAAGTTCCCAGCGTGCCTGACGCAAGACCGCCGTTGTGGATCCCCTTGGCAATTCATACCACAACGAAACAAGGATTCCATCAGGCGTTTGAACCGTACTCGGATAACCGAGGTCAACCGAGGCACCGTCTGATGAAATCGTAAGCGGTGCGGACCATTGGCTTCCATCCTCCGACAAGCGAGCCTGATTACCAAAGGGAGATCGTCGATAACCGTAGCTCATCAAGGCACGACCATCCATGAGTCGAAGCAGGTGAGATGGAAGTCCCCAGACACCAATGGAAGATGGAAGGGACCAGGTCCGACCACCGTCCTTGGACTCACTCTGGAGCGTTTCACCAACATGGGTCGAATTATGGTTTCGAATCTGCACGATGATCCTGTGATCTGGCATTTCCAAGGCATGCAGTTCGTGATATTCAGAAGCACGATCTCCTTCCCTTGCTGGTATTTCAGCAAGCCAATTCCAGGTTTTACCATCGTCAATGGATTCGCAGACACCCACCCGTTTTCCTCCAGTCCAAAGCTCCTTGCCAGCGTAAAGCAAACGACCATCTTCAAGCTGAATTGGACCATGGGGACTGTTCACGACAGAGGGATACTTTCCCGACCATGTCCTGCCGCCATCCTCCGAACGCATGATCCATTGTCCGAGTTCACGTAGCCGTTCATCCCCTGTCAATCGTGCATGCGCCGCCTGCCAGCGCCGGAGCCGCGCGGGATCCCATTGTCTTTCCTGCTCTGCTCTTCGCAGGATCGGTTCATAGGCAAGTGAGGTGAAAGTCGTTGCCAAAAGAGTACCCTGACGAGTCTGCAGGATGCCGGCATCCCGATCATCAAGACCGCTGTCCTGAATGACCCTTGGCCAGGACCATGTGTCACCCCCATCGCGTGACCGCATGAGGACGACTTGTCCGAATGGACAAATGTGCGCTTCCCTCCCACCGGAACAAACCGCGAGCAAATCACCATTCTTTTGAATCGTCAGGGTAGGCCAACCATGATAAATACCCGGCTGATGGCTGATGGTTTTGATGTCCTGAAGCTTGACAAGCGGAGAAACCGCCTCAGCCCGAATCCAGGGAAACCCAAAGGAAAAACCCGCACAGGCAGAGGCACCTAGAAACCCACGGCGAGACTGCAGATTGCTCAACTCCATGGTGCTCACCATGAGGGCTGGTGTTGAAAAAGACAAGACTCAATGCCACTGAGCACAGCCCTTGGTTCACGGCCCCGAGCGGACCTCGTCCAGGAATCGCCGGTAAGCCTCTGCAGGAATAAAATCGACCTCCCTTGAATGCGAGTGCACCTGGATACCAAAAAGCAAGCGATAGGGACGCCCCGCCTCCACCAGGGTCCGTTTTCCCCGGTTGGGTTTCAAATCGACCGGAAACGGATTGGCCACCAATACTCCATAGTCCCTGCTATGGGACCAGACTTGGGAATTACCCGGAGAGGACATGAGTTGAATACCCACGAACTGATCGCTCATGAGACCAGCGTAATCCCACCAGTCATCAACCTTCCCCCAAGTTCCAGCCTCGTTCACCCCCCCTCCTGCATTGAGAATACGCCCATGCCCCGTCTTGACGCCCAAGGGAGTTGCAACACGAAGTGCCAATCCCATTTCCTCCTTCACACCAAAATAGAAGGCCTGGTCGGCGGTGAACGTGGTATCCCATATCATCAGATAACCGTCCTTGTTTGGAAGGAATACATACTTGGTGATTTCCTGACAGATCTCCTCACCCCCAGCATCCTTGTAGTCCTGCAGGGAGGTAAAGGATACCCGCCCCTTGGCTACTTCCAGATCCCGATAGCCACGATGCATGACGCGTCCCTCCCGATTATGCCAGAAATTCACACCGTTCAGAACGGCAAATCCCATGGACAAGCCCGGGTGCATATTGCCGTGGTCGGTCGGGTCCAGCCCCTCCAAAGGAGGGAAATTACGCGTTACCTGCAGGCCCTGGGGGGTCTTGACATGAGCCCAAAAGGGACGGTGCACCTCTGGATGCACATGGTAATAACGCGCCAGCGGCGCATCCCCCATGATCACCGTGATACCATCTGCCAGGAGATGCAGACTCATGGGGGAAATGACAGGTTCATTGGTCAGGACAGAGGTCGCTTTTACCACACTACTTGCCTGTGTTGAACCCTTGCCGCCAACAATCTGCGCTTGAGGCAAATCCAGCAGATAGGCAACGATATCTGCCACTTTAGCCACTGAAAGGATGTCCGCCAGGCTGGCAGGCATCGATGAGACATTGGACCCCATACGCTTGACAATCGTGGCCTTGAGAACATCAACCGTCTGGCCAGAAGCAT
>JAAZXX010000005.1 GCA_014239995.1 Verrucomicrobiia bacterium | reverse complement strand
GCCAAGGTGCGCGAGGAAATGAGCTAGATAGACTCTCCAAAACTGGGGAAACCTATGCATTAGAACCATACTCAGTTTCAAATCAACGCGTAAGCAACCTCGGAAGGTAAGTTATTTACCAATATGGACTTGAGTAACTGATGGATCTGGAATGCGTGAAACACCCATGCAGGGCAAAGGTCATGACCTGTTAAAAATGTGACATGGCCTTGAGCTCATGGTTTAAAAGCAAGCGTGACGAGGGTGAAGCTCCGCTCCATTAGAAACCTTTCTTGGGGCGAAAAAAGGTTGTGCGAACCCAGTTTCCGGTTTCTTGACAGGGGAACGGACCGGTTTATATTTCAAAAAAATGTCTTCTAGAAACTTCTTGGAACAAGATTCCACCTGCAATGAGAGTACATGTGAGTCACTCAAGGCCTTCACCTCCGTGGAGAGGGGTGCATGGGCAGATGTCTCGCCAGAGGACTGGAATGACTGGAGGTGGCAACTCAAGCACCGCATCACTACACTGGAGCAGCTGCAAGTCCACTTGCCTGAATTGACCCTCGAGGAGATTCAGGGTTCCAGACTCGCAAACACCAAGCTTGCACTCGGCATCACGCCCTATTTCTTGAACCTACTGGACCCTGAGAATCCTAAGTGCCCCATGCGTAGACAGGTTGTACCACGAGTGGAGGAAACTGAGACATCCTCGTGGGACATGACGGATCCATGCGGGGAGGATGCGCATGCCCCTGTTCCGGGACTGATCCATCGCTACCCGGACAGGGTCCTGTTCCTTGTCACCGACCGCTGCGCGGCCTATTGCCGCTACTGCACACGGGCAAGGCTCGTCAGTAATGCGTCGGGTTACGGCTTCCAGCCGGATTATGCGCGACAAATTGATTACATACGCAAACATCCAGAGGTTCGGGACGTTTTACTCAGTGGAGGTGATCCACTCCTGCTGAGCGATGGCAAGTTGGAAGGCTTACTTAAGGCACTCAGGGACATTCCGCATGTGGAATTCATTCGGATCGGCAGTCGCATTCCCATTTTTCTCCCCCAGAGAATCACGAAGGATTTGTGTGCAATGCTCCAGAAGTACCACCCGCTCTTCATGAGTATCCATGCAAATCACCCACGGGAACTCACGGTGGAAGTCAAGCTCGCCTTGGAGCGCCTGGCAAATGCGGGCATCCCCCTGGGCAACCAGTCGGTGCTGCTCAAGGAAGTCAACGATTCGGTGACAGTCATGAAGGCGCTGGTGCACAAGTTGCTGATGTGCCGTGTCAGGCCCTACTACCTTTACCAATGTGATTTGATTGCTGGCTCGGCCCACCTGAGGACCAGCGTTCGGAAGGGACTTGAAATCATGCGCGGTCTGCGTGGTCACACGACCGGTTATGCCATACCCCAATACGTGATCGATGCTCCCGGAGGCGGAGGTAAAGTGCCAATCAATCCTGAATATATCCTCAGCCATAACAAAGAACGGGTCGTCATCCGCAACTTTGAAGGCAAGGTTTTTGAATATCCGGAATCTTCTGAGGAAAACCAGGAAGCCGAGTCAGGGTCCATTCGCCAATCCTCCAGTGAAGACTTGGTGCGTGGATAAATATATCCGCCAAAAACTTTCGAGGAATCATGCCAAGGGAATCGCTGAAAGCCAGGAAGCTGCGTATGCAGCAGGTGATGACGGGCTTGAAACAGGCATATCCTGATGCGCATTGCGAACTCGATTACAAAACACCGCTTCAACTCCTCATCGCCACAATCCTCTCGGCACAATGCACGGACAAGCAAGTCAATATTGTCACCAAGGCCCTATTCCGAAAATACAAGAAGGCCCCGGATTATGCCCAGGCAAGCCAGCAGGAACTGGAAGATGATATCCGCAGGATAGGGCTTTTCCGCAGCAAGGCAAAAAACATCCGAAACTGCTGCCAAAAACTACTCGATGATCATAATGGAGAGGTTCCACGTTCCATTGAGGCACTGGTTCAGCTTGGCGGTGTCGGACGGAAAACAGCCAATGTCGTATTGGGAAACGCCTTCGGTATCCAGGAGGGCATTGTGGTCGATACGCACGTTAAACGCCTTGCAGGTCGATTGCGCTTTACGAAAGCTAGCAACCCGGAAAAAGTGGAACTGGACCTTCAGCCATTGGTACCAAGGGGGGATTGGACAATGATCAGTCACTGGCTGATTTGGCATGGTCGTCGAAAATGCCCTGCCAGGCGCCCCCGATGCGCGGACTGCGAAATCCAGACCTTGTGCCCTTCCGGGCAAACCAAGGCCTGATTTCATCGTCCATGTGCGGGTTTTGCCCGAAGAGTGCAGGCACGGGTTTCCTTGTTCCCAGCGTGGCACCCTTTATCCCACCGAGATTCTGTGGACCGATAGAAAGGGAAAGGTCTTTGGCCTTCCCTGCCACGCCTTGTCAGAGAAGACATTGGTTTTTTCCTTTGTCTTGGATAAAGGCACCTGATTCGTGAAAGTTTAAAGGCCACTTTTCAAAAACAAAAAAAGGTCTACGGCTCTGTTAAAACCTTGTCTGGCATGCTCGGTGTACTGGCAGATTTATGAGGCTCATACGGAACCAAGGCATCTGATGCTCCAGGCATGATCTACGCGGTGCCTTTAGCTTGAATACGAGTATACAGGGAGCAGGGATTCGAACACCGCATGGCACTCGTATGACCTCTCGTAAAGACCCATGGAGAACACGTCGAGAAAGCGCTTATGTGGCTGTTACTGGCGAGCAACAATGCATGACCTTTCATTTTTCGGAATCAGTCTGCTAGGGTCCGGATCATTCGGCCTCCAATTTCTTGATACCTCATGAGATTCGCGTATGAATGATGCACGTGCCTTTGAACTTTACCCAAGTTTCCCTGCTGGGATTCCCCATGCTCGACAGCATCAAAAACAAAGAAGGAATCCATACCTGATCCACGCAAAGCACATGCATAGGTAGGAGGCTATCATATGCCACTTGGAAAAAAGCCCAGGAATACAGCACCCATGAATGACCTATTATTCCCTTTGTCTGGGATGAAAAGCCAGATACCAGGTATCATCCATCTGGTTTTCATGTGGCATGCCCTCAACATCCTGGAAGGGGCCAACATGCATGCCCCGTCATGGTGCCAGCAAGCAGTGTGGTATCAGATATTTCCCGAGCGATTTGCAAATGGTGCCCCGTCCAACGACCTGGTTCGGGAAAGTTTACATGGCACCTGGCCATACCTAATGCCCATGGTCTGGCCGGACGTAGCCCATGACCCGGAATCCACTCACCCCTTGAGTGCGTCACGCGTTCCTGAACCGGTCTACTTCCATGAGGAACTACACGCCTTTTATCAGAATGCCATTCAAATGCGACGCAAGGAACCCTGCCTCAATCAAGGTGATTTCGAATTCCTTTCCGCCGACGCAGGTCAACGATGGATGGTTTGCAAGCGAACCCATGGAACGGAGTCTGTGATAGGCATCTTTAATGCTGGAAATACAAAACTGAATTTGGATTTAAACACGATAGGTCTTCCAGGAACCCCACAAACCTGGAAGACCATCCTTGGGCAACCCCTTAATGAGGACCTCATCACCTTGGCCGGCCAATCATTCATGATCCTTAAAAAACAACCATGATCACACCCTATTGCATTCTAAGTCACCGGTCCCCGATGTTTACCGTGCTTGGTCTGGGAGTCTTGATACTCCTTGTAGCCTGCAAGGAACAGCAAGCTCCTGGACTCCCGAAGACCGTCAAGCCGGAAACCAACACGCAAGGTCGAATATCTGCACCAGCCACATTCCATTCAAGGACAGACTATGCACTGAGTCATAATTCCTTTTATACCGGTTCATGTGATGGTTCAGGTGCAGTCGCCCTGGATGCCGATCATTTCATTGTCGCCAATGACGAGACAAGCAAACTGCTGGTGTTCCACCGGTATGAACCCGGACCTCCCTTACAGACGGTGAATATTCGAAAAAGCCTGGACCTTAAAAAAAATGAGGAAGCTGATCTTGAGGCGATGGCCCGTATTGAAGATCGCATTTACCTCATCGGCTCGCACGCACGCGGTCGGGACGGAAAAAAGGAGAAAGAGCGCAGGAAACTGGTAGGTATACAGATCCAACGCTCCAACACTGGTTACACCTTCCACCCGGTGGGGGATGCCTACGAGGATCTTCTGGACGATCTGACAGGGCATCCTGGCTTTGCGACGCTGAAGCTGAAATCTGCTGCACGAGCCTCCGGAAACACACCCGATGCTTTAAATATTGAGGGCCTTTGTGCGGCCGCTGATGGATCCCTCTGGCTGTGTTTTCGAGGGCCACGAATCGGAGGCAGGGCATTATTGATCCCATTGCTCAATCCTGAGGACGCCTTGGCAGGTGCCAAGGCTCGCTTTGGCCTCCACGTGCCCCTGGACCTTCATGAGCGCCCTATCCGGGGTGCGGATAATTTCCAGGGACAAATCCTGCTGATAGCCGATGGCAATGGCAAGGATCGCCCTCCAGCACTCTACCGCTGGGATGGGCAAAGTTCAGCTGCAACCCAGCTCACCATTCCGGAAATCAATATCCTGGATCCAGAATCCATTCTACTTTATCCGGATACTGGGCTTCAATCCCTTCAAATCCTCAGCGATGACGGCAACCGTCGACTCATCGAAAAGGACTGTAAGGATTCAAAAGATGCCTCACAAAAACGTTTCAGAAGTGCCACCTATACCTGGGAAATACCCTAGCGTGTCGTGATACGGAGCAGTTCAGGGGATTCTACCCAACCAGATGCACGGCGCCCCTGCGCCACCAGGCCACGATCCCCCAGTTCCGGACGCATCTGTTGCGCCTGTTGCAGCAGACGCTCCACCACCGCAGGATAAGCATCGGCAAGATCATGGGTTTCACCCGTATCGGATGATAGATCAAAGAGCATCAAGGGCGAAGCCGGTTCCGGCGCCCCCCAGTTACGTCGCTTAGCAACCATGGGCAGATGCAGCTTCCATCGAGCATCCCGCAGTGCCTGCAACTGATCCATCTGGTAATAGTAAAAATAGTCGCAGGCCGAGCGGCCACCAGGCAAGCGACCCAACACGGGCCAAAGGTTATGACCATCCAGGATACGATTTTCCGGAAGTTTTGCTCCTGCCAGATGTGTCAAGGTGGGAAGCACATCCAGAGTGGAGGCAAGGGCCCCAGAGGTGGTATCCGGCGGAATCTGCCCGGGCCACCAGGCTAGAAAAGGCTCACGCATACCTCCCTCCCAGGTGGTTCCCTTATGCCCCCGGAGAACACCGTTACTGCGGCCTCGGCCAAACATGGCGCCGTTGTCAGAGGTGAAAATAACCAAAGTCCGATGATGCAAGCGAAGCTTGCGAAGGGTATTCAGGATCGCACCCGTGGAGGCATCCAGTTCTTCAATCACATCTCCGTAAAGCCCGTTGCCTGACTTGCCCAAATAGTCAACACCAGCAAAAAGAGGAACATGTGGAAAAGTATGGGGCAAATAAATGAAAAAAGGCCTGTCCTGGTGCTGGTTGATGAAGTCAATGGTCTCGTCCGTATATCTTTTGGTGAGCGTCGACTGTTCAGCGGGTGCCTCAATCACCCGCTCATTGCGCATGAGCGGAAGCGGTGGCCTGGTGCCATCCTTTGTTTCCTTCATATCATTGCTGTAGGGTATGCCAAAATAACGATCAAAACCCTGACGTGTAGGAAGGAACGCGGGTTGATCACCCAAGTGCCACTTGCCAATGCATGCCGTGGCATATCCATGAGGCCTCAAGACCTCAGCGATCGTCACCTCCGATGGACTCAATCCTTTCCGATCCCCAGGAAAAAGGACGCAAAGGTTCTTGTCGTTAACGTGCATGTCCAATCGCTGCGCATAACACCCTGTCATGAGGCTGGCCCTTGAGGGCGAACAGACACTGCAACTTGAATAAAAACTGGTCAGGCGCATGCCCTCCTGTGCCATCCGATCAAGATGAGGTGTACGATTAAGGGTGGAACCAAATGGTCCAATGTCTCCATACCCAAGATCATCGCAGAAAATCACGATGAAGTTGGGCTTGACCGGCCGCGCAACCAGAGTCCAGGGCGATGCAAGAAAGCAAGCGTAAATCAATGCAAGCCGGCTGAGCCAGGCTGTAATGCGTGCTGGAGGCGCGAGATAGGGAGGCATGAAGAAAGCCTAACAGTTTTGTTCATCAATGGACACTTCAATGGGCTTTTGACTTCCTTCAAACCAGGTTAAGCCTTATTTTGAATCGGTGATTGCGTTAATTGATTACGGTGCAGGAAACCTTAGAAGCGTCCATAAGGCCCTGCTCCACCTCGGAGTGGAGGTTCGACGGGTCACCGATCCCTCCGGACTGGAGGGCTGCCCCGGCATCGTACTTCCGGGTGTAGGGGCCTTTGAGGACTGCTCCACGGCACTCATCAGCCAGTCTATGATGGAGGCCACGCGTCAGCGCATAGAGCAAGGCACATGGTTCCTCGGCATCTGTGTGGGTTACCAGATCCTTTTTGACCACAGTGAAGAATTTCAGAGTAATTCCCCAGGCTTCGGTCACTTTAAGGGACCCGTGGTTCGTTTCCCGAAAAAACCGGGATTAAAAGTGCCTCAAATCGGTTGGAATCAAGTCAAATATATCCAGCCCGACTGCCCCATCTTCAAGGATATTCCGGACAACAGCCATTTCTATTTTGTCCACAGTTACCACCCAAAGCCAGAGGATACGTCCATCATCGCGGGTGAAACGGAATATGAAATCCCATTTGCCTCAGCTGTTTGGCATGACCGTGTTTTCGCAACTCAATTTCATCCAGAAAAGAGCCAATCCGTGGGATTGCAGCTATTAAAAAACTTTGTTGATCTTATTTAGAACACAGTCCTCCGCAGAACTCATTTGGATGGACACTGGGACAGATGAATCCACAGGGAGACGTGCGGACGCGTGCCGCATCTCATCATGCGTGAGCCCTTGGAGATCCATCCCACGCGCTAAGCCGTCCGAGTTGCCTCGATCCTGAAGGACCTGTCGAAAAACCAGGCTAGCTATGCTGGGCTAATCCGTGCCGATCAAGCTGCTCAAGCGTCCACTGGTATTCGTCCGCCAATTGGTCAACAACGCTGCGCTGCTTCATGGACTCGGGCATGACTTCCCATGTGTACGTTTCCATCTCCAAATGAGAACAAAGACGAGGGTTAGCCTTTAGAAAATCCAGGGTCCCAAGGAGATGGTCCGTGGTGCTATCAAATAAGCCAACAGGCAGGTGGTGCAGCGGAATATGAAAATGGATACGCCATTCTTCGGGCACATGGGATCCCTGCTTCGCACCCGATGCCAGAGCGTCCGGCAAATCACGATAGCGCATCAGGGAGCCCCCTGTCCTTCGCTCTATGACCTGATGGAAATAGACATCGTCTGCGTATTTCGCCAGTGCTTGTCGCACCTCCGGGGTCGGCCGCACTTTCAGTGCGGAACTCAAATGTATCTTGCTGACCTTGATGCCATGATTAACCAGGCGACCCAGTGCTTCATGCGGATTCTCGTATTCGACGGCAAGATGACAGCAGTCATAATTCACTCCAAGATGCTCCTCAATCCGCATATCCGCCTTGCGCTCTCCGCGCATCTGGTCAAAAAAACGCACGGTTTCAAGGGTCGTCTCCAGGTAACACATAGGTTCAGGCTCCAGTCCCAAATGGAGCTTCTTACCCGTACGAGCACTCAATTGCTCGATATGGTCGATACATTTCCAAAGATGCTTTCTGGCTGCCTTGAGCTGACGCTCATTGGTAATGAATTCTTTGTAGGAAACCGGCACGCTGCTCACACTGCCTTCCACACCTTCAGGCAATAATTCAACGAGGATATCAAAGAGGAGATTGGTGTATTCAAGACGCTCCGGCGTGGTCCAATCCGGGCGGTAAACATCCTCCTTGACGCGGACACCGTGGAAGGTTCCGTACGGAAAACCATTGATCGTAAAAACGTAGCAATCGTTCTCTTCCAGCCAACGCTTGAAGGCTTCAAGTTTTGCCCTCTGGTTCAATTCCATGGCCGCCGCATAGCCCAGTCGCAGGCCAATGGCATAGGGTTGTTCTGGAGCAACCCTATGACGCACGGCCAGGGTATGTTGCTTGAGGTTTTGAAAGATTTCTTCCCAGGATTCCCCACGGTGGATGTTGGTGCAATAAGCCAGATGTAACCCGTGCTGCAATTTCATGTCAAATTATCAGTGCGTTTGGGTCACTCACAATTCAAAGTGAGCAACCATGATCAAGCATTTTAATGGAAATGAGGACGAAAGGATTCATGTTTGCTGCTCAGGCTGGCACCTTGAACTTGGAGCATTGACTCATGAACTGAATGGGATTCTGAAATGCGACTTTATCGATCCAATCCGTTGGATGCCCTCGTTGTTTCATTTCCAGTAAAGCATGTGGCACGGCTAGCGGTCGACTGATTCCCCAATCACAGGCACTGTTCATCCAGATGCCATTCGTACCGAACTGTTCGAGCATGTCGATTGCTCGACTGGAGCTGCACTTCGATTCCGGATACAGGGTCATTCCCGCCCAAAAGCCTTCATCCAGCACCATGCCGATAGTGTGCTCTTCCACGTGGTCGATAATGCAGCGCTCCGGGCGGATGCGCGATTCATTTTTCAAGGCATCCATGATCAACCGGGTACCCTTGTGTTTGTCTTCCAGATGAGGCGTGTGCACGAGGATCAACTGGTCATACTCTGCCGCGATCTGAATATGGCGCTCAAGAACCTTGAGTTCATTTCGACTGTTCTTGTTGAGACCGATCTCCCCAATACCCAGGACGTTGGGTTGATCAATAAAGTCAGGAATCAAGGCCATCACATCCGCGGCCAGTCCGAGATCCTCTGATTCCTTGGGGTTGATACAAAGCCAGGCGTAGTGCGGAAGACCAAATTTGGCGGCCCGCTTAGGTTCATGCTCGGTAAGTTGACAGAAATAATCGTGGAAACCATCGGCCGAACTCCGGTCAAAGCCTGCCCAAAAGGCGGGCTCACAAACGGCCTCACACCCTGCGGTGACCATGGCAAGATAGTCATCCGTGGTTCGACTGACCATGTGGCCATGGGGTTCGATGTATCTCATACTGCGTTTTCCTCCTGAGGAAGAGTGGGCGCGCCCGAACCCGGCCAGGCCCCACAGGCGGCCTTGGTCGTGGCCTCCTTGATGGGCTCCGTACTGGGATCGCTGAAAGTCATCAACACCTTGCCGGCCCTATTTGCATCGCCTGAACGAAGATGCTTCAGGGCCTCGTCAAAGGCTTGCATTCGAAAATCATGAATCCCTGAAGACCGATCAACGCGATCCATGAAAGCAGCCAGATCGATCAGCTTATGGCGAGCATCCATAAAATACATATCCAACACCTCTTGCCGTGACATCGTCTTCATAATGGAGGAAATCATAAGCTACATGTGGCTGCATAGAAAATCAAAATAACAGGGCTACGTGCCGAATTGTCAGGAAGCGGAAATCATGCAGAATAGTCCCATGGTATGAGCAAGCCTTCTTTCCATTTACGTCGTGCGACACTCGAAGATCTCGAATTACTGCGGGGACTTTGGCAGATTGCCCTCTTTTCCCATTCAGACCTGGAAAAACACTTGACGGAATTTCAAGTGATTGAGGGAGACGATGGTCGCTTACTGGGAGCCATTGGGATCAGGATTCGCCAGGAGAATGCCTGGATCCATCACGCTGCCTTTACGCGTCCACACACTGGAATTGCCCTGCGCGAGATACTTTGGGACCGACTCAAGTCCATGTTTCGCCAACACGGCGTGCATCGAATGTGGATATCTCAATCCGAGGACTACTGGAGTGCCGTTGGATTCCGTACTCCAACGGCCGAAGAACGCAACAGCGTCCCCCCGCCGTTCGAAACCCTGGAAAAGACCCTCAAGGTGTTTGTCCTGAGGGACGAAAAATCTCAAAGGATGATCGAGCGCAAAATGCTCGAACTCCAGTCGCTGCGTGAAGAGGAAACAGCACAACTGAATCACCGAACAAGATTGGCACGAATCATGGCGTGGTCGTTTACAGGTTTTTTCATCGTCATATTGATCTACCTTACACTGAGGAGCTTGATCGCCCTTCCTCGACTGTGAAACCTGCGTTAAAGGCATCTGCGTGATACGAACTTCGCACCATGGGACCACTCGCCACGTGCACAAACCCCATGGATTCAGCGCTGGATTTCAGGCGATCAAAGGTTTCCGGACGAATGAAGGCCTTGACTGGTAGGTGCGTCAGAGAAGGCTGAAGATACTGACCAAGAGTCAGAATATCACAGTCCACATGACGTAAATCCTTCATCACCTGAAGGATTTCCTCCTCAGTCTCCCCAAGGCCCAGCATGAGACCGGATTTTGTATAGACCCGGTAGGAAGCACGTTTCCTGACCATCCCAAGAAGGGAAAGCGACCGCTCGTAGGTGGCCCTGGAGCGCACCGCAGGGGTAAGACGACGCACCGTTTCCATGTTGTGGTTGAACACGTGCGGTTCCGCCGACAGCACCTTGTCCACGGCTTCTTCCTTGAGCAGGAAATCAGGAGTCAGCACTTCAATCACCATCTCCGGCACACGTGAACGGACAGCTTGAATGGTCTGCGCGAAATGCTCCGCTCCCCCGTCAGCGAGATCATCCCTCGCGACGGCTGTGATCACAACATGCCGCAAATGCATCCTGGCGGCAGCCTCGGCCACACGTCCGGGCTCCTGCGCGTCCAGAGCCAGTGGTTTCAATGTAGAGATGGCACAGAATCCACACGCACGCGTGCACCGGTCGCCGGCAATCATGAAAGAAGCCGTACCTTTACTCCAGCACTCCCAATGATTGGGACATTTGGCACTCTCGCAAACGGTATGAAGATTCAACTCTTCCAGCAGACCACGCGTCTGTGCAAATGTGTGCTCACTGGGCAGGGCACGCCTCAACCAAGCAGGTAAACGAGGACGTTGAGCCTTTTGAGTCGCATGCATCTCCATGGACAAAACCTGAGTCGCTTAGTCAAGCTTGTCAAATCCTTTGGCCCGCCACCAGAGCTCCAGCTCGTCGACACCAAAATCAGCTAGCACTTCTCCGTTCACCTCGATAGAGGGAGTCATGTCGCGACCGGTAAGCTTTACCAGCTCGTGCATGCCATTCGGATTTGAGATGACTTCAATGGATTCAAAGTTCAGCCCTCGGGATTCAAGCCAATCGACAGCCTCATGGCACCATCCACAGTAGGATTTGATGAAAAGCCGGATGTTTAGTGTGTGGGTTGTCATATTCAGGACTGTTTCGAGGAATGCGTGGGAGACTTGGGTTCGGTCACGACCGTGTCTTCGTGCTCATAACAAGGTGCACAGCAGCAAAGCAAGCGGAGCGACTGCTTTCCGGTATTCCACAGCTTGTGCCTCTTTCCGGGTGGAATGGCAATGGCATCACCAACCTGGACAACTTGCTCTTCATCCTCGATCCTCATCCTGCCCTGTCCCTCCAGAATGAAGTAGATTTCCTCGCTGCGCTCATGAAAATGCTCATCCGTGGCACAGCCTGAAGGGAGCGTGGCTTCTGCAAGGCTTTGATTGCGAATGTTCGCGTTACGATATGCCATCAATTCGCGGATGTGCGAACCGTCCTTGGTGATAAAGGAATCCACTTGATTTAGGTTGACCACATTCATCTCGGATCAATCTACGGCATGTATAGCGTGAAGTGAACCCCCTTTCTGAATCGATGAGCCAACCCATCCATGCAGGCACTCCAATGGCAACATGGCCTTGACTCGAGATTAGCATGCTTGTTAACTTTGTTTTTTTTAATTGAATTTTTAAGCATTATTTGCTCTATTGCTAATATTAAGGATTTTTTATGTTGTTTTCGAAATTGTTTTTGCAAATCACACCAAATGCAACAGGCGCTGAACTAGCGCGCTTGCTGGGTAAATCAAAACCTTATGTCGCGCAAATTCGCACAGGGAACAGGATTCCTACGGATGAAGATATCATCCTTCTCGCCAACCATTTTGCGAAGGATCGTCTCGAAGAACTGCTGCTTTCAGCCTATTATGACCGCATTGAAGGAAGGGATTTCAAGGACGTCACCCTGAAAGAAAAAGGCGCAGCAGCCCTGAAAAAACTCCTGCGCAAGTCCAGTCCCGGGATAGTATGTCAAGGTGAACGCACCTTTAAGGATTTTCCAGGCCAGTTTTCCCCGCTGGCCATTATCACGGGTGACAAACGAGAAACTCGGGGACGTCACATTGGCGCAGGTGATTTCGGGGTGCACGCCACAACGACAGCGGACAGCCGGTGGTTGATGAGTCTGGGTCTGGAACAGGACGCAGTGCATTACATCGACAAGGATTTCGTATTACTGGAGGAAGATGTCCTGATCGAGCGCTTTGCCGAAAAAAACCTACTGGTGATAGGCAGCCCTGCGGTGAATCATCTTTCCCGACGCATCAACCGTTCCTCTATCTTCCGTTTCAACATCAATAGCGAGGTCGATGAAGGGCTTGAAAGCATCATTAGAAAGGCAAAGACCAAATCAACGTCCAAGGATGAGCTGGCCCTTTTCTATCAGGAATCCGTTGAGGACCTGACCAAACTCATGCGTTACCTGTTCGTCGGTGGCATCGTAGACCCCAGCTATCCCAAAGGAGATTACATCACCTCAACCTACCACCAGATACCTGGTAATACGGACCTCGATTTTGGGGTGCTTTCCTTTGCAGCAAACCCATTCTACGACATGAAATGCAGGGCGGAGGGACGCCCAAATGATCATCGCTTCGTGTCCATCTTTGCCGCAGGCGTCCATCACCCCGCAACCGCACACGCCATTCGACAGCTTGGATCCTTTGGCAAAGAAGAAAGGGTATTCGATCAGCATCCCTTCGGCGGGGTTTTTCGCGTGGAGTTGAACCTGGAACAAACATTTTATTCCGACCGGGTTGGCAATGGCACCTTCCTCTGGGAAGATGACGCAGACGACCAACGCACCCCCATCGCCGATCAGGGTGAATGCCTTATTTCCGAACTGGAGTATATCGAGAATGAACGACGCCTGGAAAACCTGAATACCCTGCAAATCAGGCCCGATCATGCCTTGAAGGCACGCCGACTTTTGGAGACGTTGATCAAAACCGGGACCCACTCATGAAAAAACGCCATATCAAGACATGCGCCCATCCTCGCGTGGGATTGGTTGGAAATCCGAGCGACGGATACTTTGGCCGAACCATTGCCTTTACCTTTACCAACTTCAAGGCAGACATACTGCTGGGTGAGGATTCCACACGTATCAGTTTCGTCAACAGGGAATCAGAGTTTCAATCCGTGGATGACCTCTGTTCCGATATCCGTATGCATGGCTACTATGGGGGCATCCGGCTGCTCAAGGCCGCCATCAAAAGATTCAGAGACTACTGCCGCACCACGGGGCTGGAAGTTGATTTCTCAAGAAAATTCAAGATGGCCTATACATCCGACATTCCACAGCAGGTTGGGCTTGCTGGGTCCAGTGCCATCATTCTCGCCACTTTCAGGGCCTTGATGGCATTTTACGAAGTGACAATCGATTTTAAGATTCTGCCAGGACTGGTGCGGGAAGTAGAAACCCTCGAGCTCAAGATACCCGCTGGACTGCAGGATCGTGTGGCCCAAGTCTACGATGATTTCGTTTTCATGGACTTCAACAGGGAACACATGGAACAAGAGGGTCATGGGCGCTATGAAACTCTCAAGATACCCAGCATGCCGCTTTTCTACGTAGCTTATCGCAGTGACATGTCGGAGGGAACAGAGATTTCCCACAATCGATTAAGGTATAAATATGATGAGGGCGACGAGGATGCACATAAGGCCATGGAGTTTTGGTCCAACCTCACACTGACGGCCAGAAAAGCTCTCGAGGATGGAGATTCAAAGGGATTATTCAGCTGTATCAACGCCAATTTCGACACTCGCAGAGAGCTTTATAAGAAACTTAAAATTCCGATCAAGCAAGAGAACCTGAACATGGTCCAATGGGCGCGAGAGATGGGTGCAAGTGCCAAATTTGCTGGATCAGGCGGTGCCATCGTGGGCACCTACCAGGAGGCCTCAGATTTCACGAAGTTGAAAAAGCACCTTGAAAACCGCGGTATCAAAGTCCTCAAACCCAACTTGAGAAAGGATAAAACAGCTTGATCCGCAAAGCCGTCATTCCAGCAGCAGGTTTTGGCACACGCTTCCTGCCCGCATCGAAATCCATTCCCAAGGAAATGATCCCCGTGGTGGATAAACCCACGATACAATATGTCGTGGAAGAAGCCGTGCAGGCGGGAATAGAGGAAATCCTGGTGATCGTAAGTAGCGGCAAAGACGCCATCAGAGAGCACTTCGCCCCACATGATGCATTGGAGCACTTGCTCGAGAAGAAGGGAAAAGCAAAGGAGTTGAAGTGTGTACGTTCGCTATCGGACATGGCTAAGATGCACTACGTGCATCAGGAATCCATGCGAGGTCTCGGGGATGCCATACGTTATGCAAAGGATTTTGCAGATGGTGATCCTTTCGCCATCCTGCTTGGCGACACCGTGATCCGCTCCCATACAAAGATCTCCGTGCTTCAGTCCATGGTGCAAATCCATGACAAACATGAGAGCTCGGTCATCGCCCTCAGGGCCATGCCGCGTTCCAGCATCAGTCAGTATGGCGTGATTTCGGGAAAAGCGATCGGGGATCGACTCTTTGAAATTGATCAACTGGTCGAAAAACCCGATGCAGCCCAGGCCCCCAGCCTGCTGGCAGTGTCGGCTCGATACATCGTCACTTCTCGTATTTTTGAACACCTCGAGGACACACGACCAGGGTTCGGGGGTGAGATCCAGATCACGGATGCCCTCAACACTCTGGCACAGAGAGAAAA
The DNA here is from genome assembly GCA_014239995.1 of Verrucomicrobiia bacterium. Taxonomy (GTDB): domain Bacteria; phylum Verrucomicrobiota; class Verrucomicrobiia; order Limisphaerales; family AAA164-E04; genus AAA164-E04. The sequence continues at coordinate 5,356 of JAAZXX010000005.1, read as the reverse complement.
AATGCTGGGTTTTCAATTTGAAGGGGAACGACTGGATATTGGTAACAAGCTTGAGTTCATTAAAAGCAATGTGCTCATGGGCTTGGAGCAACCCGACATGAAGGCGGATCTTGAAGATTTTCTCAGGAAATTGATCGACTGAATGCACGGATGACAAAAAGAAGAGGTAACTCCTGCGGGAATCCTCAATCGGCAATGTCAGGAAAGAGGGGGGCAAAGCGTTTAACCGTGACAACTAAACCCTAAGTAACCCGAAGTGATGCAAACAATCAAGGCACGCAGGTGGCACAGCTTACGGTAATGGACCAGGTTTCTTGATCACCTCACCCACACCGAAAACCATGTACATCATCAAATACCTCATTCCATCAGCACTCCTCCTGAGCACTTTCATTTTGATCTCGACCAAGCTCAAGGGTGAGCGCGGCGATTATTATCAACAAAGCCACAAGGAAATGGTGGGCAGGTTCGATCTGGACGGTGACGGATTCCTTGATCGTGAGGAAAGGGAAAAAATGCGGGCCACGCCAAAACCAGCTGGCAAACAATTTAAACGCGGCAGGGAGAAAAAGAGAGTGCGAAGAGACATGCCACGCCATTGGATCGAAAAATACGACAAGGACGGGGATGGTGGACTTTCTGATAATGAAGCAGGGATGGGCTACAGGGCCGAACTCAAGCGACTGTTCATGGTTTATGACACCAACAAGAATGACAGGCTGGACCCTGAGGAAACAGCCCGTCTTGCCGGGAATATCGAGGCAGGCAAATATGCAAGCTGGGATCATTCTGTTGCCAACGAAACCCTGAAGGAGGCCACCCGCGACGATAGCCAGGAAAAACGAAACCTGAGCAGACGACAACGAGCGTGGCTCAGGGAGGATCTGGATGGGGATGGTCGGGCCAGTGAAGAGGAAATTGCCACCATTCGAAACAAGGAGCGAAAGTGATCAGGACCTGCATCCATCCAGTATCTCTTTGGCACATGTGGTGGCCGACTTGTTTTCTGCTTTCAATAAACCTGATCATCTGCGCGCACGCCCAGGAAGCCAGGCCGGCTGGCAACTCAAGCCTCGAACAGGTTGTGATCAGTGAATTCCTGGCGATCAATGAAGCAGGAATGAGGGATGATGATGGAGATCTTTGCGACTGGATTGAGTTGCACAACACGGGTGATGCTATCGTCGACTTGACTGACTGTTTCCTGACAGATGAGATCGACATGCCCATCAAATGGAAACTGCCGACTCTCCTTATGGAGGCTGGAGAATATGTGCTCATCTTCGCCTCGGGAAAAGATCGCAGAGACTCCAAAGACCCACTACACACCAACTTTAGCCTGAATGGAGACGGGGAGTATCTCGCCCTGGTGGACCCTGATGGTGAAAGTATCCTGCACGGTTTTGGTCCATCCTACCCCAAGCAGAAAAAGGATACTTCCTTCGGTCTACCACCCGAGTGGCATCACGGGACGGGATCTGCGAGTAAACCTGGCTTCCTGTTGAAACCCAGTCCTGGAGCACCGAACAAAGCGAGATCCTCAGGTAAGGTCAAAGCCGTAAAGTGTAGTCATGACCGTGGTTTTTACAGGAAAGCCTTCAGATTAAAGCTCACCACATCCACGCCGAATGCACGCATCTATTATACCACCGACGGATCCATACCCGATCAGAAGGCTCGGCCCTACAGTCAACCTTTGAATCTGCACCAGACAAGCACCCTGCGCGTCAGGGCCTTCAAAAAAGGAAACCGACCCTCTAATATCAAAACCCAGACCTTCCTCTTTCCCGGGGATATCATTCACCAGTCACCCGACGGCTTGCCCCCTGTAGGTTTCCCTTATCACTGGGGACGCAACCGGGTGGATTACGGCATGGATCCACGGGTAGTCAATGATCCAGACTATCGTGATGAAATTGTCCATGGACTGGAATCGCTTCCCTCCTATTCCATTGTAACAGATATGGACCATCTGTTTGACACCCAGAAGGGTATCTATGCCAATGCGCAAAATGATGGTCGTGAATGGGAGCGTCCCGCATCAGTGGAACTCCTGCTTGCCGATGGTCGTGATGGATTCCAAATCGATTGCGGCATTCGCATAAGAGGAGGCTTCAGCCGACGGGCCGACAATGCGAAACACGCCTTCAGGCTCTTTTTTCGGGATACCTACGGTAAAGCCAAACTCCAATACCCGCTTTTTGGCAATGAAGGGGCCAAGTCCTTTGATAACCTCGACCTTCGTTGTTCCTCCAACTACGCGTGGAGCATGGGAGGGGATCCTCATGCCGCCTTATGCCGCGACCAGATCAATCGGGATCTGCAACTCTCGCTTGGACATCCGGCAATGCGTGGGTATTTTTGTCACCTTTACATCAATGGCCACTACTGGGGGCTTTACAACACCTGCGAGCGACCCAAGGCATGTTATGGAAAGAGCTATTTCGGAGGCAAAAAAGAAGATTATGATGCCGTAAAGGTCAGTAAGGATCGAGGAGGCATCATGGCAACCGACGGTAACCTTGATGCATGGCGCCGCATTTATAATATCGCAAGGGCCGGCTTGAAGGACAATGCAGCCTACTTTGGACTGGAGGGAAAAAATGCAAATGGAATCAATGATCCCACCCAAGAAGTCCTGGTCGACATCGACAATGTCATCGACTATGCCCTGGTCATTTTTTACGGGGGCAACCTTGATGCAGCCATCACTTGGTTTGGCAGAAATCGATGGCATAACAACTGGCATGGTATCCGTAACCGCAAGAGCAGGGACGGCTTCAAGTTTTTCATCTGGGATGCGGAGCATACCTTTCTTCTGTCAGGCATGAATAAAGGACTTTACGAAGATCGCACAGGACCCTTTGGATCAGGCGAACAATTTGGCTCCAGCAATCCCCAATGGCTGTGGCAACAATGCCTGGATAACGCTGAATTTCGCATACGCGCATCGGATCGAATCCATGCACTTTTTCATGATGGGGGCTTACTCACCCCCGAACCGGTCAGGCAGATTGTGACGGATCGCATGCTTGAGATACAGTCAGCCGTGATCTGCGAATCCGCAAGATGGGGTGATAGTTCACGATCTGACACCCCCCCACGGACCCGCAATGATGACTGGCAAAAGGAAATGGACCGTATTCTCAATGTTTATATCCCACAGCGCAGTGACATTGTGCTGGCGCAACTTTTTCGCCAGGGGATCATTCCGGATTTCGATCCGCCCAGCATGGTCAGAACCCATGACACGCTCACCATGAAAACACCCCGCGGAACGATCTACTACACCGAGGATGGAACCGATCCCCGGCAGATTGGGGGTTCCGTTGCAGGGAGTGCAATCAAGTATCATGCTCCCTTAACCGCAGGCGAAGGCAGACACATCAAGGCTCGCGCTCGATATCGAAATGAGTGGAGTGTCCTGAAAACCACCAAATTTTAGCAAGTGCAATGGAGTGATGACGCAAATCATCGCCATGCGTGTTTGGGATATTTACGCTGCAGTTCCTTCTTGATGCCAGGGTAATGCTCACGCCAGAACCCTGCGAGGTCCTGCGTAATCTGGACGGGACGCATGTTGGGTGCCAGGATATGAACGGCAACTCCAATTTTCTGAAACGCAATCAAAGGCAATGTTTCAACGTCGTAAAGTTCCTGGATACGCAATGAGATATATGGAGGTGATTCCTTGGAATAAACCACCTTGGGGGTTTTGCCGTTGGAAAGGGCGATACGATCTGGTGCCTGTTTTTCGAGCAAATCACGCTGCGTCGGGTTCAACCATTGCTTGAGCACGGGAACCACTGGACGCTCCTTGATTTCCTTGTAACTGAAGGCTCCCAGGCAAATCGAGGCAAGAAGGTGCCTTTTGGAATCCTCGTCAATCGTGGGGAGTTCGAGTTCTGGGCACCACTGAGCCAGGAGGTTCAATCGCATGGTCCACTGGTCAACCTTGGCATCCCAAAGCTTCAGGCTGATTTCCCCTTCCATGATCTTATCGGCCAGAAGACCCGCAGCGGGTTCCTCCGGTGGAGGCTCCAGTCGCTTGGTCGAAAGCACCATGCCTCTGAAGGTTTGCTGGTTGGCGGCATAAACGCGACGCGAAGATGGATCCCAAACCACAGCCACCGTATTTTCAAAATCATCCGGAAAAAAGTCTCTCAACCAGGAAGTATCGATCTCGGTGGCAAGCGACAAGATGGTCTGGACCTCTCCATCGTGGTTTCCGATTTCGCGGATTTCGGACGCCACAAACATCTCTGCATGCTGTACCACACTCTCTCGAGCAAGCACACCACGCCGACCATGCACCAATTCGCACCGCAGCGTTCCCTTGTCAAGACGCTGCGCCAAGCGATCTGAAAAACCTAAAAGCATGCATTGTTGAATCACCGCATCTTCAACCTGTCGGGGCTTGGTATCCAGCCCCTCCCGTTTGGCGATCCTGAGAAAATGGTCCAGGAGCGGTTTTACCTGGCGCGCGGACTGGGCATGAATCCCGAGCTTCCTGCAGGCTTGGAACTGAAACTGGTTCCTTGAGGCATAACTCCATGCACGCATCAGCAGAAAGCAATCAGATACTGAACGTTCTGAAAGAAATTCCTCCCTTAATTCGCGAACCTTTCGATCCACTTTACGAATCAGAATATCTCTCCCCTGGGTCAGGGCAGCGATGAGCGCTGCCTGGTAGACACAACCGAGATCCTCCGCCGCCAAAAGCATCCGCGCGTATCTGGGGTGCAGGGGGAAGGCAAGCATGCGATGGCCCAGTTTCGTAATACCGCCATCGCGATCCAGAGCTCCAAGGTCCGTCAGAAGCTCGACCGCATCCTGTTGCCGCTTCACATCAGGAGGCTCCAGCCAACGAAAAGCATCGAGATCTCGCACTCCGGCCGCCTTGAGACTCAGGATGACCTCCGATAAATCCAAACGTTGAACCTCAGGTAACTCCTGCACCGGGCGTTGTGCGTGCTGCCGTTCCGTCCAGAGACGTTCGCAGATACCGGGACCCGTTCTACCAGCGCGGCCAGCTCGTTGATCTGCCGAGGCCTGGCTGATCTTCTCAACCAGCAGGGTATTAATGCCTCGATATGGATCATATCGGGGAATACGCGCCAAGCCGCTGTCGATCACCAGACGAATCCCATCAATGGTCAGGGATGTCTCTGCAACATTGGTTGCCACCACCACCTTGGGTTGATCCTGATGTGTGACTGCAGCATCCTGGTCCTTGGTTGGCAATTCACCATGCAGGGGCAGCAGGATAAAACCCGCAGATTCCGGAACATGCCGGATGGCATCGAGGGTTTTCTGAATCTCGTAACCTCCGGGCATGAACACCAGCACGTCTCCT
>JAAZXX010000059.1:4839-11899 GCA_014239995.1 Verrucomicrobiia bacterium | reverse complement strand
GAGATCTTGGGAATCAGCTTCGACAACACCAAGGGAAAACTGACCAGCTTTGTCAAGAAACAGGCCATGGCATGGCCCCAGTTCTTTGACGGTCAAGGCTGGCAGAACCAGTTTGGTCAGCGTTTCGGAATCAGCTCCATTCCAACCATGTGGTTGGTCAACAAAAAAGGTGAGCTAGTGGACATGAGTGCCCGCGCAAACCTTATCGAAAAAGTGGAACGCCTTCTTGCGGAGGAATCTGACGGCTGAAAACCCTCGGGTTCACAGCCGACATGGAGACATTCAAGGTCCTGGACTTCAGATCTTGATCCGAGAGGCGGTCATCGAGCCACCGAAGCAAAGGTCCGTATCACTTCCACTGCGTTTCGTTCGGGAGGGATATTCGCCGGCATACCTCACCGACCCCACCTCGCCCTTGTAAGCGACCGGGAGGGGGTGCTTACAGGGCTCGCAGTAGCGCAGCTTGGGTGCCTTCTCGGTGTCCTGGAGATGGGGTAGATTGACATTCCAAAACCAGCCGACATCCAGCGGCTGGACTGAGAGACTGGACCAGACCTCACGCACCCGCATGCTGGCGAGGTTCCAGTCCATGGACAAAGACTTTTTGACGTAGTGAGAAAAGGCCATGGAGGGGCAACCCAGGATGGCTGCTTCACGTGCCGCGGCCACCGTCCCAGAGTAGTAAATGTCGACCCCCAAATTGCCTCCGTGATTAACACCCGACAAAACCCAGTCGAAGCTCACATCGGGATAAAGGTAACGCACCGCCACACGCACGCAGTCAGCCGGAGACCCGTGCACGGCCCAGGTCCTGTCGCCAAGCTGCCGGAACCGGAGGGGTTCCCGGGTCGTCACACGATGCCCACATTCCGAGACCTGTGCGGCAGGGGCTACCACGTATAGTTCTCCATCCAATGCCTTCCCAAGGCAGGCCAGCCCGTCGGCATCAACGCCGTCATCATTGGTCAACAGAATCTTCATTGGTTTGATGATTGATTTATTCTAAAGTTTTGGCAGGTCCGCACGCCATGACAACAAAAATTGCGCAACAAATGATAAGGGCTGCACGGCAGCTATGCAAAGAAGTGGACGCACTTCAGTTCCCCCCTCCAGTGGCTTGGGTTTACAACCCACTTGACTACGGTCTCCAAGCGCATGAGGATTACCTTCAACGCTATGCCGCCAACCGCAAACGGTTCATTTTCCTGGGCATGAACCCCGGCCCATTCGGCATGGTACAAACGGCGATTCCCTTCGGTGAAATTCATTTCGTACGTGATTGGCTGGGCATTCGTGAAATCAGCGCAGGCCCTGCTGAAACCCATCCCAAGCGCCCAGTCCAGGGATTCCAATGCCAGCGATCTGAGGTAAGTGGCAAACGTCTCTGGGGCTTGTTTGAGGAGCGTTTTTGCAAACCATCGTCTTTTTTTCAGGATCATTTTGTTGCCAATTATTGCCCCCTTGCGTTTCTTGAGGAGACCGGACGTAACCTGACGCCTGATAAAATTCCAAGCCAATGGCGTCAGCCCTTGTTTGATGCGTGCAACCGGCACCTGCAAGAAATCCTTCAAATCCTGAAACCGGAAATCGTGATCGGCATTGGAAGGTTTGCCTCCCAACGCGCCGAAGGGGTTGCTACCCCGCTTGGAATCAAAACCACGGAAATCCTCCACCCCAGCCCAGCCAGCCCTGCGGCCAACAAGGACTGGAAAGGCAAGGTAAGCCAAAAACTGATGGAAGCAGGCATATGGACCAGAGATGTCCCTCATGACGCCTGATCAGGGCCCGTGTTTGGATACGACAGCCTCGAAATCCACGGCACGGCTGCTCAAACGGAAAAGATAGGACTTAAAAAGCACACGCACATCAAAGTAAGCGGTAATTTTTTCATCCACCCAAAGGTTGGGAGCAAGTTGCTTCTGGTGAATGTCAATCCTGATTTCCCTGAGAACACCTGCCAAGCCTCCCAGAAAGGAGACCGACCGATTGAGTTTCATTTCCATCCGTGCAATATGGTGCTCCTTGGTATCCACCCATACCTTTCCATGCACCGCGTTCATGAGACGATCCACAAAACCGTTTTCAAGTTCATATGTGCTGTCGGGACTAAATCCAATCGTATAAGCCGGACGGCCATCGAGCATTTCATTTCCCATTCGTCGCGCAATAAACTTGCGGCGAAAAAGATCCATGTTTTTAGCCATCAGCCTGCTGTTCTGACTGGATTTCTCCCGATCTTGCCGATGAAGATAACGTTGCTGCCGCTCCAGGTTGTGGGCACGATCCTTGGCTATATCGCGTGTACTGGCAGGTTGGCCGTTGATCTCCAAGAGCTGCTGATCACGTCCATCCGTGTAGGCTCGATAGGTTTTATAGGTACGTTTTCTGATCTCTCCATCAGCCTTCAAATCTGTGACGACCGTTTTTCGGAGGAAAGTCTGCACCTGTTTTCCCGAGTCCGCTGTGTCCATCGCCTTCCGCATACGCTGGAGAATCTGATCGGCTGTCAAGGACACGTCCAAGGGATCCGCAGCAGATGACGCCACAACAGTGGAAAGACCTCCTTGAAAAACAAGCAAGCCTAGCAAGGAAAGAATTAAAAAATCAGACAATCGCATGGATCTGTCACCGGCAAAACAGGACGGGGCCGTCTTTCAGGAGAATCTTCACAAAAACACCAAACTCGACATCCATTTCATATACAAGTAAATCTAATACACGCATCCGTAGCGTGTGACAAGACAGAGCCTCAAGAAATGATGCATCCCGTCAATTCAAGAATTCTGGAAGGAATACACTGGTAAAGGTAAACCATCCTTTCACATCTGAAATCCATGACACTTTTCCTTCAGAGGGTGCCTGAATCCATCAGGCACCATGGGTGCACCCTCACATGGGTTCTCTGGCTCACCATGGCCATTCCTGGTCACACAGACTCCAATTTGCCTGACCTGGAGACTGCAGCGGAAGATCACCAGGCAGGCCGGGGATGGATGCTGATGCATGAGCAGGGATGCTTTCAATGCCATTCCCCGCCACAAGGAACATTCAAAGGGATTCCACCATTTGATGCCCCAGTACTCGACGATGTTGCTTTGCGGCTGAAACCTGGGTTTGTGCGTTCTTTTATCCTGAACCCCGACAAGGAACACCCTGATACACGTATGCCAGCCCTTCTTGGAGATATGCCCACCTCCAAGGCCGAGGAGGTGGCTTCGCTCCTGACAGACTATCTTTGGCATCTCTCCTCCGGCAAAACCAACGCATCAAATCACACCAGCTCTGGCGGAAGCATCCACCGGGGCCGTTCCCTGTTCAAGAGGATCGGCTGCGCGGCATGCCACTCACCACTCGAGGAAGGTGGATCGCAGAACAAATCACTGCATCATGTCGCCCAGAAATATCAGTCACGGGGTCTGCATGCCTTTTTAATGCAGCCCTCAAAAGTGCGTCGAGGGTTTCGCATGCCCGATTTCCACCTGACTTCACAAGAGGCATCCGACCTCACGTCCTACCTGATGCAGGACGGGATACCAACGGAAACAGTCCACATATCTGAAGCAGACGCCATCAGGCGAGGGCGACAATGGTTTGCCGACCTGCAATGCACCGCATGTCACACCCTTGAAGCAGAGGAAAAAAAGCTGCGCGTAGCGCTCCCTCTTCCCCTGCCCACACAAGCTTCGGAGGGTTGCCTTGCCAAGACACCTCAAAGGGGAATGCCATGGTATGAGCTTAGCAGCAAAGAAACCTTGGCCATTGAGGAGGGATTGCTGCAGGCCAAGCAGTCTCCCGCGACCATCTGGAAGCCTGGAACCAAGGATTACATGTACCTCATGCAATGCCATGCATGTCATGCCAGAGGAAATCTCTCCGGCCCAGATCAGGTGCATCAAACATATTTCACAAGCTCGGGCAGGGACCTGGAAGATGAAGGACGATTGCCACCCTCCCTCGATGGGGTGGGACGCAAATTGACCCCACAAGCACTGGAGGCAACCCTTCGTGGAGCCTTGCCTGTCCGACCCTACATGCACACCCGCATGCCCGATTGGGGCCCCTCCCACGCGCGCGTCATCTCCAAAGCCCTGGGCAGACTGGATCATGAACCGCAGGAAAACCCTACCCCTCGTGAAGGCTCTGAAAATCAGGTGGGTCGCAACATGTGGGGACGTGCCCTGGTGGGCATGAATGGCCTTGGATGCATTCAATGTCACGTTCTCAATGGAAATCCATCCCTGGGAATCCAGGCCATGGACTTGAAACATGCCCCCGAACGTTTACGTGCGGCCTGGTTTCGCGATTACCTTCTGGATCCTGCAAGGTTTCGACCAGGCACCCGCATGCCTGCGTTCTGGCCCGATGGCAAGCCAAGCATCAGCGGCCATGGTGGCAGTACTGCACGTCAAATCGACAGTCTCTGGGTATATCTCAACGAACTGGACCAATCCCGACTTCCAGAGGGATTGGAAACAGCGAAGTCTTTCAGGTTAAGTCCTGAAGAACGGCCCCTGGTTTTCCGCACCTTCATGGAGGAAGCCGGACTACATGCCATTGCCGTTGGATTTCCAACATCCTACCATGCCGCATTCGACGCCCAGGCATGCCGTTGGATACTCTCATGGAAAGGAGCATTTCTTGACGCCGAGGCCACCTGGGATGACCGTTTCACACCGCTGACCCCGCCGGGGGGCCAACCCCTCCACTGGTTCCCCTCCCCGGGCCAGCACTGGTACAGGACACCGCAGGAAAACCCAGATCAGACGCTCCCGCTTGCCTCCCGTTTTTCCGGCTACCATCTGGACAATGATGGTAACCCGACTTTCCTCTACTCAGTGGGAAACATGCAAGTTAAGGACCGTATCACGTCCAGCGAGACGGGGTTGACCCGTCGTCTGTCATTTCCCTCATCCGCAAGGGACATTCATTGCCTTGTGGGCCATGCCGACCATATTGATCCCGATGGCCAAAACGGTTTCAAGGTACATCCAGATATCCTGATCCAGGTTCATCGAGGCCAGGCAGTGATCAAGAAAAGCAGCCAGGGAGTTCAACTCTGGTTGACACCCTCACCCCAGGAATCCGAGCCATTGCTGGAATACATCATGAGTACATGGACACCATAACAAAAATCAAGCAGCGCATTCTGTTGATGAGGACAACCCTTTGTGCCATGGGCACCATTCTTGCCTTGCTTATTCAAACTGCTCAGGGGGCTCCTGCATCAGGCCACAACATGCAGGCTGCCTACAGGCTTCAAACCTTTGATATCCCCAATGACCTGAAACTCGAAGTCAGTGGCCTTGCCCAGCTTCCCGATGGAAAAATAGGCATTGCAATACGCAAGGGCGAAATATGGATTGCTGACCAGACAAGCCAACCCGAGTCCACCCGCTACCACCGCTTTGCATCCGGACTGCATGAACCACTTGGACTGGCCTTTGAGCAAGGGGCATTCTACACCGTACAACGGACCGAATTGACCCGTATACGTGATGGCAACGCTGATGGAACCGCTGACATCTACGAAACGGTAGCCAAGGGCTGGGGAGTGACGGGCAACTACCATGAGTATGCCTACGGCCCCAAGTTTGATCCTGCAGGCGATGCTTGGATCACCCTGAATATTGGTATTGGAAAAGGGGTTCAACCGCAGGATAACGCCTGGCGTGGCTGGAGTATCAAGGTGAGCCCGGATGGAACCTGGCAACCGATGTCAGGCGGATTCCGATCCCCGAGTGGAATTGGAGTGCACCCGACCGGCGACGTTTTTGCCACCGATCAACAAGGCAACTGGTTTCCAACATGCCCGCTGATGCACCTCAGAAAGGGAGTCTTTCACGGACATACCGATGCCCTGGAACATTGCAAACGACCGAAGGCCACCTTTCATCAGGAAGGAACGATTCCAAAAAACCTGACCGTGGTGGAGGCAGCAAAACAGATACCCTCCTATGCATTACCGGCCCTATGGTTTCCCTATCGCCGCATGGGAATGAGCGCCACGGATATCCTGTGGGATACCACTGAAGGCCGTTTTGGCCCCTTCGCAGGCCAGGCATTCGTGGGCGAATTTACCATGTCGATGATCCTGCGCGTCTACCTGGAGAAAATCGACGGCGTTTACCAGGGTGCCTGCTTTCGGTTCTTTGAAGGGCTCCAGTGTGGTGCACTCAGGCTGGCCTGGTCTCAGGATGCAGGGCTGATCATCGGCCAGACGAACCGAGGCTGGAACTCACTGGGCCATCGCTCCTACGGCATGCAGAAACTGTCATGGACAGGGAAGACACCCTTTGAAATCCTGAAGGTGCAGGCCTTGCATGAAGGTTTTCGTATTGTATTCACCCACCCCATCCACGCTGCTCACCCGGTCACTCCAGAAAGTTTCAGGGGGGAAAGCTATACCTACCACTACCATGCCTCGTATGGCAGTGAAAAAGTAGGTCTTGAGGACATTGACCTTCACTCCATCAGCGTATCGGAGGATCGTCGATCTGTCGAACTTCACCTGGAAAGGCTACGTGAAGGCTATGTTTACGATTTGGACCTTTCGGGCATTCGATCTGAACAGAACGAGCCACTGCTGCATTCCAGCGCAAGTTATACCCTGAACCGTATTCCGAGCCCAGAGCACCGTCATTGATCGCCCAACCATCCCCTGTTTCATGCGTGGGATATGACCGTAAGCCGCGGATCCCGGGTAAAAATACAAAACTGCGTTCAGGAATGGACTGTGAAGCTCTCCCATAAAGTAAATCGCAGAAAACCGGAATGCCCAAGAGGACCAGCACCGAAAAATGTCCCTGTTTGCAGGGTCAAGCTCTTGATATGCAGGTTTCAGCCTTTTTGAACTTTGGGTCCGTGGACTCTGGCGATATACTGAGCGTATGGGGAAGGCTGAATTCGTCCATTTACACCTGCACACAGAATATTCACTGCTGGATGCCGCCTGTCGGATCGACCGTCTGATGGGCCATGCTTCCGAGCTGGATTTTCCAGCAATGGCGATCACAGACCACGGTGTCATGTTCGGTGCCATTGAGTTCTATCAGGCCGCCCA
>JAAZXX010000059.1:0-4829 GCA_014239995.1 Verrucomicrobiia bacterium | reverse complement strand
GGCCGCCCATAAAGCTGGCATCAAGCCCATTATCGGTTGTGAGGTTTACGTGGCGCCCGGAAGTCGTTTGGAGAAAAAGTCCAGTATCGGGGGCAAGGAGGTATACAACCATCTCGTCCTGCTTGCCCAGAACGAGCAGGGTTACAAGAACCTCGTGCGACTGGTGTCCAATGCACACCTTGAGGGCTATTACTACAAACCACGCATTGACAAGGAAATCCTGGAGCAGCACAAGGACGGATTGATTGCCCTCTCCGGGTGCCTGGCCAGCGAAATACCTGCCCTGATCAAACACGACAAGCTTTCGCAGGCACGGGATGCTATCGACTGGTTTCGACAAGTTTTTGGAAAAGAAAATTTTTACCTCGAACTGCAGAACCACGGCATCCCGGAGCAACAACTGGTCAATCGTCACCTCATCGAATGGTCACAGGATTTTGGACTGAAAATGGTCGCCACCAATGATGTCCACTACGTCAAGAAGGAACATTCCCATGCCCACGACTCGTTGATCTGCATTGGGACACAATCGCAACTCAATGATACCAAGCGCATGAGTTACGTACCTGAGCAGTTTTATCTTCGATCAGCTCAGGAGATGGCCACCCTGTTCAAGGAGATTCCCGAAGCCGTAAGCAACACCCTGGAAGTTGCCGATAAGTGTCATCTTGAAATCAACTTTGGCGAGCTCCATTACCCCGTGTTCGATCCACCGGAGCATTACACCCGCGAAGGTTACCTGAGACATTTGCTGGCCAAGGGACTTTACAAGCGTTACGCCATGGACGTTCGTGTCGATGGCGAGAAATTCGTCGTTGAACGTGTGGAAGATCCCACCCGCTTACCAACCTACAAGGCTCAGGAGCAAGACGAGCCTCAAGAGGATGCGACTCCTTCAAATAAAATCAAAGACCCTGCCATCGCCGCTGCAGCCAAGGTGTTGACTGATCGATTGGAAACCGAAATGAGTGTCATCGAGCAGATGGGCTTTGTCAGTTATTTCCTGATTGTCGGAGATTTTGTTCAGTATGGACGAGAAAAGGATATTACCTGTGTGGCGCGTGGTTCTGCCGCTGGATCCCTTGTGACATACCTGCTTGAGATCAGCAACGTCGATCCGATCCGCTACGGCCTCCTGTTTGAACGTTTCCTGAACCCCGAACGAGTCAATCCTCCCGATATCGATATTGACTTTGCAGATGATCGTCGGGCCGATGTCATCGAGTACACACGACAAAAATACGGTCGAGAATGCGTGGCGCAAATCGGCACCTTCGGTACCATGGGTGCTAAATCGGTCATCCGTGATGTGGGGCGTGTCATGGGGCTGAGTTATGGAGAAGTGGATCGCCTCGCTAAAATGGTGCCCAATGACCTTAAAATCAACCTGACCAAATCCCTCGAAAAGTCACCTGACCTGAAACAAGCCTATGAATCAGAGGATATCACGCGGGAACTGATTGACACCGCCTTTGTCCTGGAGGATGTCAAACGCAATTGCTCCGTACATGCCGCCGCCGTGGTGATCGGAGCAGAACCGCTCTACAATGTGCTACCCCTCAAGCAGGACGACGATGGTGGCACCGTGACGCAATATGCCATGAATCCAGTCGGCGATCTAGGATTGCTGAAAATGGATTTCCTTGGGTTGAAAACGCTGTCAGTGATTCGCAACTGCTGTGAAATGATCCAACTGACCAAGGACATTGTGATCGATGTCGACGCCATTCCATTGGATGACACCACAACCTACGAACTCCTGAACAAGGGAAATACGGTGGGTGTGTTCCAATTGGAATCAGGAGGCATGCGGGACCTCTGCAGAAAATTTCAAATCGCGTCCATCGAACACATCACCGCCTTGGTATCCTTGTATCGACCGGGCCCCATGGACTTGATCCCTGATTTTATTCGGCGTCGCCACGGAGAAGTGGAAATCGAATACCCGCACCCATTACTCGAACCGATCTGCCACGAGACATATGGCATCATGATCTACCAGGAACAGGTCATGCAGGCAGCCCAGATTTTGGCCGGTTACACGCTCGGGGGTGCCGATTTGCTTCGACGCGCCATGGGCAAGAAAAAAGTCGAGGTGATGCAGGAGCATCGCAAATTATTTGTCCAAGGATGTGCCAAGTTAAATCAAATCCCTGCCGCGAAAGCAAACGAAGTCTTTGACCTCCTGGAAAAATTCGCGGGTTACGGTTTTAACAAATCCCATGCAGCAGCCTACGCAGTGGTCGCCTATCAGACGGCATACCTGAAAGCCAATTTTCCGGTCGAGTTCCTGGCTGCAATGATGACCAATGACATGGGAGATACAGCCAAGCTGGGCATCCTGATTGAGGAAGCCAAACAACTGGGCGTTGAGGTCCTGCCGCCGGACATCAGTGAGAGTCGCGTGGTCTTTGCTCCTGCTCAAGACGGTAAGGTGATACGATTTGGCATGGCAGCGATCAAGGGAGTCGGTGAAGTTGCCGTCCGACAGATTATCAAGGCACGTGATGAAGGTGAACATTTCACCACCATGTACGACCTCTGCATGCGTGTGGACGGACGTTCCCTTAATCGAAAAATCCTTGAGGCCCTGATCAAATCCGGAGCTTGTGACTCACTGGGAGAAAACCGAGCCACCTTGTTTGCGCTCACTGAAAAAGCCCTCTCAAGGGCCGCTAGCGTGGCATCGGACCGTTCCAAAGGCCAGACATCGCTATTCGGCATGATGGACGAGCCCAAGAATATCAAGATCACCGATGCGGATCGCGTGGAGGACTGGCCTATCAACCAACGATTGAGTGCGGAAAAGGAACTCCTTGGTTTCTACGTTTCCGGGCATCCTCTCAACCCATACGAAGACATACTGAAGAACTATGGACTGGGAAATTCGCAGACGATTGGCACACTGCCGGATCGAACCATGACTCGCATCGGTGGGATGATCTCGGCCATCCAGCAGGGCTTCTCAAAGAAAAGCGGCAAACCATACGCCATGATCACCCTGGAGGATCTGGATGGAACTTGGCAGGTGCTTTGCATGAACGAAAACTTTGACAATTACAGGCATCTCTTCGAACCCAACAAGCCGCTCATGATCATCGGTGAGGTCAACAACGCGGAGGACCGGCCAAAGATCTTTCCCCAGGAATTGATGCCACTTGAAGAGGCTCCTGCACGCTTCACGCAACAGGTACACTTTCGTATCCCTATGGAATCCTGTAGCCCGGAAAAACTTGAATTGCTCATGCAACTGGTCCAAACCCACAAGGGAAACTGTCCCATCATCCTTTGTTTCATGAAATCTGGCGGGCATTTTGCCTTTATGGAAACACACGAAAAGTACCAGGTTTTACCCGGGTCGGTGATTCAGGAGGCAGTGGAAGACCTGCTTGGGGATCATGCGTATTATGTCAAGGTCGATAAAGAACTCCCGGAACGCCAACGCCCGCGCTGGGAACGCAAACGACAGGATGATGCTGGAAATCAATCATAACCACCCCCCCCCAACGATTCTCCAAGAGTGTATGTTAAGGCTCCACGATCCCCATGCGAATGACGAGGAACCCCCAATGAGGCCCCAATTTGCGGTGGGACAATGCGTGCGGCATATACGATACAATTACCGGGGCCTCATCGTCTCGATGGATGCAAGGTGCAAGGCACCCGATACATGGTATGTGAAAAACAAAACCCAGCCCCTGAAAAACCAGACTTGGTATCACTTGCTGGTACATGACACACCCACCGTCACGTACGCAGCCCACAGCAGTCTCGAGGTCCTTATTGAAGAGATCGACATCCGTCACCCCTTGTTGAAACTTTTCTTTGAAGGCAGGGAGAAGGATATCTACATCAGAAACAAAAACCCTTGGCCCAACCAAGTTTAGACTACCCTCCAGTATGACTGAGAAACAGTCAGGGCCAATCGCAGACAACAAGGCCTTGCATCGGATGGTTCTCAAACCATCATCCAACGATTGAAGGGCCAGGGAAATAGTGTCCGTAGTCGCCGTGCATGGAGAAACTTTTGAATCCATTTTTCGTGTTGCTGTTGTCCCAGAGAAGTTACCTGAGGCAGGAGGAGGCAAGTGACAAACAATGTATTCATAAAACAAGTGGGAGGTTGAGCAAACACAGAACCTTAATCCATGTATTGCAATTGTTTCTGGAACCTCGCTTTCATTCGCCTTATGATAACCAAAATGAACAACGCAAGTTCCATCGTGCTGCTTTTCTATGCTTTCACCCCCATTGGCGACCCGAAAAAACTTGCATCGGACCAAAAGGAACTATGTGAGCGTTTGGGTCTCAAGGGTAGGCTCCTCATCGCCAAGGAGGGCATTAACGGAACACTTGCCGGCACGAGACAAGCCGCCAAAGCCTATCAGTCTATCATGGCAGATGAACCGAGATTTGCGAGCATGCCGTTCAAGGTCAGTGAGAGCACGGGAAATCCTTTCCCAAAATTGATGGTGAAGACGCGACATGAAATTGTCACGCTTGGAGTGGAAACTCCACACAACATCGAAGAAGTTGGCGGAAAACACCTTTCACCAGCGGAATGGAAGCGCATGATCAAGGAGGATGAGGATGTCATCCTCTTTGATACTCGAAATCGTTATGAATCGGACATTGGCCGTTTCAAGGGAGCAATCCTTCCGAATACAGAGAATTTCAGGGATTTACCGGACCTGATTGAGCAGTATGAATCTTATAAGGACAAGAAATTCCTCATGTATTGCACGGGTGGCATTCGTTGTGAAAAGGCAACGGTGCTTTTTCGCAAAGCAGGCTTCAAGAAGGTATTCCAACTCCATGGGGGTATCGTC
>JAAZXX010000599.1 GCA_014239995.1 Verrucomicrobiia bacterium | reverse complement strand
GTCACGCTTGCGGATGCCTTGGCCGGTGCGTTCTCCGTAAAGTGCGGCGTCTTCTTTCGACAGCGCGGGTGTAAGTTCACCATGGTGGCGGTTGTCTTTCATCTTATCCATTCGCTTGGGGACATAAAACACCAACAAAGGGGGTTTCCAGCTTCCAATGTCCTAGGGGTCTTGGATCGTTGGAAAAACTTCCGATTGGAATACGTCGGAATGGAAACCGGAATTTCCTCCGTTCTTCCAACTTCCCTAGGGGGTTGGAAATCGGAAAATGCTGGTGTTAAGGGTTCCATACCATCAAACCGTCAATTTCCTCCAGGTGGCTGGTGAACTTCCCATCAGGTTTCGCCGCCTCGTAGGCCGTTGATTTGCTGCAACCAGTCACCTCAACCAGTTCATCGACCAGAAAAGCTTTAGTCATTCGCCGCGATCCGCTCTCGAACAAGCGCTCCATGACCTCCTTGGTGACCTTTTGTTGCTGCGATCCTTGGTCGAATTCGCTCCAGTCAAACCCCGGGCATTGAGTGAAACGGCCATTTTCACGGAGCCATGGAGTCCTTGAACCCTTCTCTCCGTCATTGTTCTTGCAGCAGGTCCACACCACGCGGTTGTCGGTGGTTTCGTTGGTGGCGGGCTGCATCACAAAGGCACTGCGTGCCATTGATGCCAACTTGGTGCTGCCCATGAGTTCAGTCAGCAGGGCTACTCCAGCTGGCTTCTCAGTTCCGGTCTTGGGTTTCCTGGTGTGTGCCACAATCACAATGGCAGGCGCATCCTCGCCCTTGGGCACGCACTCCCGGATGCGGTTAAGGGCATCACTGTAATCGCCTTGGGTGTTGTCGCGGGTGACATTGGTCCACGGGTCAATCACCACCACGCCAGGCTTGAAGTCATCCAGTTCCTTCGTGAGTGCTGCGCAGAATCCTGGCTCATCAAAACACAAACCAAAGTCAGGTGGTGGTGTGATCCGAAGAAATTCATCCAGCCCGCTGGGCGCATCATCAAAGTCAGCCTTCAGCCGGTGGGACCCGTTCTCGTTTTGCAGGATGTAAGTCTTGAACTGCGCATGGACAGGCAAGCCCAGCCAATCCTCTCCGGTGACTCCGCAGAAGGCCAACTGAAGGGCTGCGCGGCTCTTGCCGATACCGGGCGGACCCCCAATGACAGTATTGCCACCACGGGTTATGTGGTAGTCCCCGGCAAGCTTGAAGCCCTCTGGCATCTCCCACTCCCTGCACTGGCTTGGGGTGAGTGATTCAAGCCACCTGCGCGGCTTTCCGGAGGCATCACTCGAGGCGCCAAAAAGCTCTTCAAGTAAACGCTCTTTCATTGAGCCGCCCTTGGTTGAAAGTCCCATGTCTGCCTCTGAATTATCTATTGGGTGCGCATTCATTTGTGAGAGAAGGAAGGGTGGTTACTGTGGTGTTAGAGTAGCTCCAGTGATTATTTATAGACCAATTGAGGTCTTCACTGTTTTCCCAATTGACCCATTCGACCCCATAACGACGTGCCAAATGGTCTTCGACTGCGCGGACGGTGCGCAGCGGGCCGTCTGAAGTGGGGGCAATCTGGCAGGCAAATAATGTCAGCACGCCCTTTTCGCGTGGTGAATAATTTAGTAGATGATCATCTTCCTCGAGAAGGCACAGGAAGCTGCCCAGCTTGTTGCGTCCCGGGTGAATATTAACCCAAGCCCAAGCTGTGTGAGGGATCGGGCTGCCGTTCACCCCGAACACGGATTGCTTCCCTGAGTAATTAAGGGCTGCCTCTTCAGCGGCCTCTTTAACGCATGCCTGAACCCAAATAGAGTCTATCTGAGGGGACCCTACTGAGGCATAATCGATTCTCGCTGAGGCATTCATCGGCGCACCTCCCCTCCCAGCACTGTGTTTACCTGTCCGCGCTCCTTTAACGTGGCCAGTACATCGGCCAAGCAAAACCTTACTGATTTTTTTCCGATCCGCAGAAATGGAATCCATCCTCGACGCATGAAGTTCTCAACCGAGCGCGTGCTCATGTTTAGCTCCTCGGCCAATTGCCCTTTTTTCAGTAGTTCACCTCTTTGTGTTTCTATGCTCATTTAACCTACCCCTTTCACTTCATTGTTTTCGTGTTGGGCCGCTTAGTGGGCGAAGCGTGTACACGCCCTGCGGCTGTATGTAAGGAAACACAGAAACCTTCGGGTGCCTATGGGCCGAAGTTAAGGGGGAGTTCAGCCCCTCTTTTGAAAACTACTTCTCGGATGGGACGGGGATTTCAATCATTTGCTCGCCCTGCCAAAACTCTTGGATCGGGGTAGCATGCAAATATTCGAGTTGATGAAGGATGTCTTGCCCTTCCTGCTTGGACATTGAATCGAGCAGCTTCTCAATTTGCCGCCCTGCTCTCCTCCAGTCAGATGGGTCTAAGTAAATTGGGCAGCCTGTTGTCTCTTCCGCGTGTTCTTGGGCTTCGTTTATTTTCATGCCGAAGCGCATCAACCGAACAGCAGCAAGCTTTTTCAAATCGGACAGCATTCTCTGCATTACCTTTTTCCCTTTGTATGGGTTCTCCCCCATAACTTTTTTGCGAATCCGTAATAGGAATTCAATCCGTTTAATGATTACATCCGTTCTGGCATTCCAATCAACATTCAATGGGAAGTTGCACTTGCTTTCTTGTCCCGGCATTGCAAGCCGGGCAGGGTGGAAATCGGCGAACATTTCGAGCCTCACGATAAATTCCAGATTAATCGAGCTGGCTCGTGGATTATCATCTGAATCTAGGAACGCCCTCTGTGGCAACTCCCCACCAAATACAACAACCTTTAGTGGCTCCGGCACTGTCATTCCTCGTGAGATTAATT
>JAAZXX010000598.1 GCA_014239995.1 Verrucomicrobiia bacterium | reverse complement strand
TGTTGGACAAGGAGGGACTGAAACTTGGCCTCGGCCAGTTAGGTTTTTTGGCGGATGACCAGCAGACATTCGAGAAGTTGATTCAGTTGCCCGACGGCATTCTGCTGGTGACCGGCCCGACTGGCTCGGGGAAAACCACCACTCTTTACTCCTGCCTGAACTACATCAACAAGCCGGATCGAAAAATCATCACCGTGGAGGATCCGGTCGAGTATTTACTTGAGGGGATCAACCAGGTGCAGGTGAATACAGCGGTGGATCTGACTTTCGCCAACTCGCTCAGGGCGATGTTGCGCCAGGCGCCGAACGTGGTGATGCTGGGTGAGATTCGTGACTACGAGACAGCGTCCATCGCCATTAATGCTTCGTTGACCGGCCATTTGGTTTTCTCCACACTGCACACAAACGATGCACCTTCTGCGGTGACACGATTGACGGATATCGGTGTGAAACCGTTCCTTATCGCCTCCGCCACGCGGTGTCTCATGGCGCAGCGCCTGGTTCGGAAGATTTGCCAAAAATGCGAGATGCCGGCTACACCTGAGAACAGTGATCTATTGGCACTTGGCCTTGATCTGGAGCAGATAAAGGATCCCAATTTCAAGGCGGGGAAAGGCTGTGATAAGTGCAACGGCACCGGGCACAAGGGGCGGTTTGGCTTGTTTGAAGTATTCGTAGTGGATGATGAAAGTCGAAAGATGATTGTGAACCAGGTTACGACCACAGAGTTGAGAAAGCGTGCCCGCGAAGTGGGTATGCGTACCCTTCGCGAGGATGGCGCCCGAAAGGCGGTTGCCGGCATGACCACAGCGAACGAAGTGTTGCGCGTCACAGTGGGTGACGAGGATTGAGCGGTTTTTTTAGATAGCAATGTCATATTCAATGTCAGACTTGTTGCACCTTGTGGTGAAGGAGGGCGCTTCCGATCTCCACATTCGGGTGGGCGTGCCGCCTGCGATCCGCTTGCACGGTGTATTGCAGAAGGTGGATGGCCCTGCTGTCACGGAAGAAATATCCGAGGAATTGATGCGTTCTATCACATCTGATGAGAATGTTCAGGCGGTGCGTGAACGTGGTGGTGCTGACTTTGCTTTTGCGTTTGGGGAGATGGCTCGCTTCCGGGTGGCGATTTTCAAGGAGAAGGGAAGGTTTGCATCCGTGTTGCGCCAGATTCCGACAACTCTGCTAACTTTCGAGCAGATCGGGTTGCCGCCCTCGGTAAAAGAGTTGTTGTACAAACCTCGTGGCATGTGCCTTGTGACCGGCCCAACAGGGTCCGGGAAGAGCACAACGCTGGCTTCGATGGTTGACATCATCAACATAGAACGGGACGACGCCCATATTGTCACCGTAGAAGATCCCATTGAGTTTTATCACAACCACAAGGCCGCTATTATCACACAGCGAGAGGTGCACGTGGATGTGCCCAGTTTCGGCGAAGCTCTTCGGCGCGTCCTTAGGCAGGACCCAGACATCATTCTGGTGGGTGAGATGCGGGATTTAGAGACGATAGAGTCTGCCATCACTGCTGCGGAGACGGGTCACTTGGTGTTTGGCACCTTGCACACGACGGGGGCCGCCAAGACCATCGACCGTGTCGTGAACGCCTTTCCGACCAACCAGCAGAACACCATCCGCATCCAGCTTTCCACAGTATTAATTTCCGTGATTTCACAGTTGCTCTGTCCGCGCGCTGACAGGCCGGGTCGGGTGGCAATATTCGAGATCATGAACTTGACCCCGTCGATTTCCGCGCTGATTCGTGACAATAAAACCTACCGGATTAATTCCGATATTCAAACCGGCGCTAAATACGGCATGGTGACCTTGGATGGATTCCTGTTGGAAAAATATCAGGCCGGCTTGATTACCGAGGACGAGGTCATCACCAAGTCACAAGATCCATCGACCATCATGGAGAAGCTTCGGAGTGTGCAGGCAGGGATGGCTGCTGATGACGAGGAAGGGGAGGAAGGGGTGGTTTGATGGCAGACTATTTGTCCATACCTCTTCTGTCTTTGATATCGGAGCTGAACCTATTGGACGAGTTCCAGGTAGAGGAGGCCGCCGGTGAAGTGGAAACCAAGGGGGTAACCGCATTTCAGGCCTTGTTGGACTTGGGTTACCTGGACTCCGACGCGATCATTCAGACTTTGTGTGACCATCTCGGGGCGGAGTCGATGGATCTCAACGACGCCATGATCACTCCGGAATTGATCAAACTCCTGCCGTCCGGCTTAGCCAAGCAGCACAAGTGTATTCCGGTGTCCAATTTTGAGTCGACGTTGCAAGTGGCTTTTGTAGATCCGCTTGACCTCGCAGCGATCGATGAGATCATCTTTACTACCGGCTTGGAGATTCAGACGGTGGTGGCTGATCCCGCCCAGGTTATGGCTGCCGTCAAGGAGCACTACGGCGAGGACGAGGCGGATTCCGTGGCCGGAGGGGCTGCGTTTGAGGAGATTCTGAAGGAAATGGGTGTCGACTCCTTGGAGGAAAGCAAGGAGGATGAGGACATAGTAAAAATAGACGTCTCGGGGGATGATCGGGATATCGCCGCCTTTGTGGATGCTGTCTTGATAACGGCCATTGGTGACCGTGCGAGCGATATTCACTTCGAGCCGTTCGAGAACGATTTCAAGATTCGGGCCCGAGTGGACGGAGCCCTTTACGAGTTGACAAGCCCGCCAAAAGGTCTGTCCAAAAATGTGGTCAGCCGCATCAAGGTTATGGCGGATCTAAAGCCGGACGAGACACGCCGGCCACAGGACGGACGCATTCCTCGCATAATGCCTGACGGCCGAAAGATCGACCTGCGTGTTTCCTGTTTGCCGACACAGTTCG
>JAAZXX010000597.1:2578-2848 GCA_014239995.1 Verrucomicrobiia bacterium | reverse complement strand
GCTCTACGTGGGCGAAGCAGGCCGGATGGTGCTGCCCCATTGTTCCATGCCTACCTTCTATCCCGACTCCGTTCTGGATGGCGTTGACAAAAAGGAATTCCAAAACGTGAACCATTACACGCAATTCCTCGACGCCATCCAGGGCAAAGACAAGACCCTCGCCGGCTTCGACTACGCCGGACCGTTGGCGGAGTCCCTTTGCCTCGGTGTGGTCGCCTGCCAATTTCCCGGCAAGCGTCTGAAGTGGAATTCCAAGGAGTTGCGGGTGGC
>JAAZXX010000597.1:0-2568 GCA_014239995.1 Verrucomicrobiia bacterium | reverse complement strand
TTATGAGGACTAGAATTATTTCAAGTATACTTTTTATTCTGGGTGTAACTTCACTAATTGCACAGATAGATAAGCCCAATATTATATTTATATTAACTGACGATTTGGGTTACGGCGACGTAGGAATTCTTTTTCAAAATCAGCGTGAAGGAATTCAAATTAAAACCCCTGAATTAGATCAAATGGCAATGGCCGGTACGATAATGAACCGGCATTACTGCCCCGCTCCCATTTGTGCTCCCTCCCGAGCTTCTTTGATGACGGGGATGCATCAAGGCCATTCAAATGTACGCAATATGCAATTTGACAAAGCCATAGAAGATAACTGGAATTTTGCTAACACTCTGCAGAAAGCAGGTTATCACACCATCCATTTGGGTAAGTACGGTTTACAGGGATGGGGGAACTCACCGGAAAAATGGGCCGCCTACCCGACCAAGCGGGGGTTTGATTATTTTTATGGTTATGTAAGACATGTTGATGGACACCAGCATTATCCGGCTAATTTCTGGGAGCTTGGAGACAATAAATCTCATCAACAAAAAAAGGAGGTGTGGGAAAATAATAACGAGGTCTCTGCAGGACTGGACAAATGCTACACCACTGATTTATGGACCGCCAAAGCTAAACAAATGATAATGGATGAAACTAAAAATCATCCCAAGCGCCCATTCTTTATGTATTTGGCTTATGATACCCCTCACGCCGCGCTGCAATTGCCTACGGTTGCCTATCCCGATGGGAAAGGGGTAAAGGGCGGACTCAAATGGTTGGGGCAAGCCGGCAAAATGATAAATACGGCAGAGGGAACCATCGATCATTATCGTGATCCCAATTATACGGGTAAGGGTATGACGGATGTAGCCGAAAGATTTGCTACCTCCATTACCCGCATTGATCATTGTGTCGGGGATATTTTGCAAACCCTGAAAGACCTTAATATCGACAAAAACACCATCGTCATATTCTCCTCGGACAATGGCCCGCATAGAGAAGCTTATCTCAAAGGAAAGAGGTGGAGCCCTTCGGTCTTTCAATCCGCCGGCAGATTTAAGGGGTCCAAGGGATCATCCCATGAAGGTGGCCTGCGTGTGCCTACCTTTGCGTGGGGGCCTTCAAGAATACAGGCTGGCAAAAAAACAAATGCGCCCTCTCAATTTCATGATTGGATGGCAACCTTTTGCGATTACGCTGGGGTTGATGCGCCCGCAAGAATTGATGGAGTATCCTTAGTCCCAACGCTGAGTCAGGTCGGCAAGCAAAGAAAAGGTGTTGTCTATGTTGAGTTTAATAATCAACAGGGAATATACTTGGACGGATATAAAGGTTTGCGCATGAAAACCACGGATCACGCGGTCGACTTTAATATTTTCAACACTATTGATGATGAACCAGAATCAGAAAACCTCCATGGGACAACGGACGATTTCATTCGCTTACAAAAGAGGATGAAGGATGAAGTGCTCAGGATAAGAATGCCAAATAAGCATGCTAAAAAATCCTATGATGATGAATTTGTGCCCGGACTGAAGATTAGCGAAGATGATTTGAAAAATGGTGTAGTCGTAAAGTCCTACCTTGGAGAATGGAACTGGGTGCCTGAGTTTACTCAAATGACTGCCAAAGCAGAATCCCTGAAAAAAAATATCAATTTAGAACCGCTGCCCGCTAAAAAGAATGCAGGGTTATTATTCTCCGGATACATTCAAATTCCGGAACCGGGAGACTGGACGTTTCACTGTAAGGCGACGGGGAGCGTGATATTTAAGATACATAACAAGTTGGCCATAGATGGTGATTATAAATATGCTGGAACTGAAATCAGTGCCACAGTGAAATTAGATAAAGGCATTCACCCCTATCGCTTTTATTATAAGACGTCCGACAATACACCTGCCCTCAGCCTTCAATGGGAAGGGCCGAATGTTGCCAAGAGCTTAATCCCTGCTAATGTGTTTCTTCACCGGAAAGTGACCGGCCTACAGGGCAGAACTCGAGGGAAAGAAAAACTCGATTAATACCTCATGAAAAAATATCTAATCCCAACCACCAGCATCCTCACCCTTCTACTGGTGCAACTTGTCCTTGGTGAAGAATCTTGGTCGATCACTACTGCGGCCGAATGGGCGGCCGGCGTCGAGTCCAGTGAGGGCATCACCATTGAGGAGGGGGTTATTTCTCCTTCCGGCAAGGCAGGTTCCCTGCGAACCAAAATGAAGAGCTTCAAGGAGAAGCGCTCGGCCAAATCGTTAACCATCGAGCAGTCCGCGCTTTGGCAAAACTGGGAAGCAAAGCCCCGGATCGGACCGAAGAACCTGCGGGACGCGCCCGTGTTTCTGACCAAGGGCCCAAATGACTACTGGATGTTCGGGCGCTACGGCGGCATACCAAAGAAGAAAGAGAACCAACCCTTCGAAGCGAAGAACACCAAGCTGGATGGGTTTGACATCCCCTTGAAAACCACTCCTATCCCGACTCAGTTCAATGCTCCCGGCGGACTCGTCAAAGGACAAGGGGGTTACCATGCTTGGCAGAGCAAGGACATGGTCCACTGGGTGCATCACGGAT
>JAAZXX010000596.1:2564-2848 GCA_014239995.1 Verrucomicrobiia bacterium | reverse complement strand
CAACTTCCTCAGCGACAATGCGGTTCGCATCATCACTCGAATCATGGGACTACTAACCGTCGTTATTGCGGCCCAGTATCTGTTCGCTGGCTTGGCCGCGTGGCACGCGACTCTCGACGCATGATTCCGGTTCTGGACGCTGCAGAGAGTGGTGGACGCGGGGGTCTATCAACTCGAGAAAGATTTTCTTCCCAATTTCATTAGTGTGTCGACGACTGTACAATAACGTTCCATGGCCTCTTCAATGGCGATTCCCCGAAGCTTGCGCCAAGCCCGAGGGACTC
>JAAZXX010000596.1:0-2554 GCA_014239995.1 Verrucomicrobiia bacterium | reverse complement strand
ACTTATGCAGCATTCCTCCCAACCAACACACCTCTGGGAAATGGGTTCCTTGGAGGTTTAAAAACCACATCAACTTTATTTCCTGTATCAGTAATTATTGCACCATATGATTTGGAAATGGCGGACCGTGCAGCGTCAGACAGGTCGCTGCTGATCGCCATCGACGCTCTGCTCCGCTCGGATAGGGTCGATGCTGCCATATCCGTGCTCGAGAGGGAGCTGGGGGGTGGCTGCTGATGCCCGCTCCCAAGGGGATCCCGATACCCGAGGCCAAGGCCTTCAGGCTGGACGAGCGGATATACGACTCCAGGCAGACCAAGGGGTGGATGTCCAACGACGAGAGGCTGGTCGCGACCCATGCGGGCGCGGTGCTGTTCGAGTTCGACCCGATAACTGCCGACTGGGACGAGGCCACTGGAGAGATGGTACTCAGGATACACCCCCAGGATGCCAAGAGGATTCTCCGTTGGGTGAGGCACGCCTCCGAGCACACAGGGGTCTACGCACACAGGTTGGAGGAGCTGGACTGATCAGAGGGTAGGGAAGATGATGGTCAGTGGGTTCTCCCTAGCAACCCTTTGAGAACACAGTATTGTCAGAGGGGTGGTTGCCTAGTCCCTTTGATCACCATTCGAGTCAGAGGGTACCGTCAAGACAGGCATCTCACGCGTGGGTCTACAGAGGGGTATCACGATTTGTCCAGAGTATGCTTAAGATACAATTTGTACCACACATTTACCCTTTGCTCGACCGGAAAATGAGCGATTGAACGCCCCCTGCCAACCACCTTCGGCATCTTCCGATTGGAAGTCCCAAACACCGTCAAGCACAGGCTTAATCGCACCGCTTTCGAGATGTTTGGCAAGTGTTGAGAGATCTTCATGACTTGGTGAAAGGAAGAGGTAGTGCCAGTTTGCCTTCATGGATTGAGCGGCTTTGTACTCCTTTCGCTTTTCTTTTCGCTTCATGAAGAGTTTGAGAATCCAAGCCGTCCCACCAATACGACGTATTTCCTCGAGTGTGGGCATTCCTGCAATGGTCACAATTTGCCCACCCTTTTTGACAATCTTAGCCATTTTGAGACTCTCTGCCGTTGTATCGAAACACACGTCAAATTTATCTGCATTACTGTTTCCATAAACATCGTCAAACTTGGTGTTCTTGTAGTCTATTACTACATCTGCGCCGAGGCTCTTACACAACTCTTCTTTCTCACCTTTGGAAGCAGTCGTGACAACGAGGCTGGCCTTGAATACGTGCTTTGCTAATTGAATCGCCATTGTGCCAACGCCCCCAGCACCTCCTGAAATGAAGATGGAACCACCTTGTTTGAGCCCCGATGATTTGAGCACCTGAAGTGCAGTCATGCCAACAAGTGGAATTGATGCTGCTTCTTCAAAAGTAAGATTTTCTGGTTTTGCCACCGCGTTCGCGGTATCTGCAACGCAGTATTCTGCCATTGCGCCTCTGTACCAGGGGGTTTTCTTTCCATCTTTTGCATTCCCAAAAAGGCGAGCAAATACGGGTTGGCCTACAGTGAATTTCCCTTCAAGGTCTGCTTCTTCAACAACACCAGCAACATCGTAACAAATGACGTGAGGGAAGGTCGCAACGGGTCGTACCATTTTCAAGTCGCCTGAGAGCAGGGCTTTGTCAACTGGATTGATGGCCGATGCGTGAACCTTGATCACGATATTGTGTGATGCATCAAAACCATGGGGATAAGCCACACTTGTTTTCTTCAATTGGGTCGGTTTACCGTACTTTGAGAAACCGATAATATTCATTTTTTTGCCGTTTGGATGTTCCATCATAACCCGGCCTGTGTGCTTCTGTATGTAAACCAAAAAGTGGCAGAGGTGTTCTTTTGTAACAATGTTGTAACCTGTTTCTTAATAACAAAATGATACTTAGCCACCTTATGTCTCAGGTACAATCACAGCGTATGCAATCAATGTGTGAATCAGCTCGAAGTCATGTTGACGAACTATTGGTTTTACTATCAAAATCGAAAATGCTCAGTATTCTCTACGTGATGAATTGTGATCCCGATCCAATGCGTTTTTCTGAAATCAAAAAGAGGGTTGACTCTTCTTCAACAACAGTTGCAAGACGATTGGGAGAACTTGAAGCCCATGGACTCGTCACTCGCACTGCTTATGCAACCGTACCTGCCACAGTTGAATATACCCTTACAAG
This sequence comes from Verrucomicrobiia bacterium, assembly GCA_014239995.1. GTDB lineage: Bacteria > Verrucomicrobiota > Verrucomicrobiia > Limisphaerales > AAA164-E04 > AAA164-E04. Next base: position 355 of record JAAZXX010000596.1, on the reverse strand, counting down.
AGATGCCATAGCACTTCAACCAAGTCTTGAATCAATGTTTGAGTGGGTGCTGAATCGAGCAGATAGTTCTCTTTGAATCCCAGCCAAAATACAAAGAAACGACATATCATTTCCGTGAAGTCGGAAGGGTTCTTTCAAACCCCTCAAGACATTATGGAGAAGTACAATGGGTGTTCAGTCGGCCAGTACACTGCCTACCCTCTGAGTCCTCGTGAGTCCGAACCGAAACATAGGATACCCTCTGCCTCTCATACGCTACCCTGCATTATGCGGATTGCCCGAGGGGCGAAGACCACCAAGTTCCATTGCACGGTTATTTCCTCATTATCGTCGGATTGGGTAGGAAGCCCTGAAA
>JAAZXX010000595.1 GCA_014239995.1 Verrucomicrobiia bacterium | reverse complement strand
GGCAAAAAAATCACCACCATCGAAGGACTCTCTCCAGACAGCTCTCATCCAGTCCAAAAGGCATGGATCAAGGTAGACGTTCCGCAGTGCGGCTATTGTCAGTCTGGCATGATCATGGCCACTGCCGCCCTGCTGAAGCGAAAACCAGCTCCAAGCGACAGAGACATTGACCGCACAATCTCCAATATCTGTCGCTGTGGCACCTACAATCTCGTACGTGAAGCAATCCACCTTGCTGCGCAACTCAAGGAGGAAGCATAAACATCGTTAAACTAAACCGACGCGAATTCCTTAAATCCTATACCCTTATAGGCGGTGGACTATTATTGGGACTTTCCGGATTTCCAAAACTCACCGAAGCTAATGGTAAATCCTCGCTGCCCCCCTATCTCCGCATAGACCCAGACGGTGGAATCCACCTTGGAGTCCCAAGTTCCGAAATGGGACAAGGCACCCACACAACACTTGCAATGCTAGTGGCTGAAGAATTAGAAGTTGAGATGGAGCAAATTAAGCACATTGAAACACTCCACCATCCGGATTTCAAGAATGGGTACCTCAAAACACTCGCCCCAAAGTTTAACTTTCAAACAACAGGTGGAAGTAGTTCAATTCAAGCCTGGCATCAACCCTTCCGAAAATTGGGTGCTACAGCCCGAGAACTTTTGCGGACCGCTGCAGCCAATAAGTGGAACATCCCGGTGTACGAGTGCCGAGCGAAAAATGGACGTGTCGAACATCACCAAAGTTCACAAAGCCTTGGCTATGGAGAACTCGCCAGTTCTGCCTCAAAACTAAAGCTTCCAATAAATCCGACGTTGAAATCTCCAGAGGAGTTCAGGCTCTTGGGAAAGTCTGTGCTTCGATGGGATACTCCTGGTAAGGTCAACGGTTCTGCTATTTTTGGCACTGACGTGGATTTGCCTGGTATGCTTTATGGGACGGTCAAGCACTGTCCCGTCTGTGGAGATAAGATCAAGAAAGTAGATGACGTTAAAGCCAAGGCAGTTCCAGGAGTGATTTCAGTGATCCCGCTGGAGGATCATGCAGTCGTTGTCGCTGAATCCACCTGGGCTGCTATGAATGGGGCGAAAGCGTTAATCCTTAAAGGTACAGGGGGGCATCCAGACTTTAATGATGAAAGTATTTCTCAAATCTTGAGAGATGACCTCTCAAAACCGGGAGTGCCTGCAGCCCATTTAGGAGGTCCAGCTGATGCAATGGGTAATGCCAGTCAGATGCTTGAAATGGAGTATGAAGTTCCACTTCAGGCGCATGCTGCAATGGAACCACTTTCTGCTACTGCCAGTGTGACTCCTGATAGTTGTGAAGTCTGGGCTCCAACTCAACTCCAGGACGGCGCGATGATGGTGGCTATGGGGGTTACCGAACTGCCCCCAGAAAAAATTCGTATTCACACAACGTACCTTGGAGGAGGCTTTGGACGAAAGGTTGACATTGATTATCTCGTTGCTCCATTGGTGGCCTCTAAGATACTAGGAAAGCCTGTTAAAATTATTTGGTCTCGAGAGGAAGACACGCGTCATGATTTTTATCGCCCACCTTTTCTGGTACGAATGCGTTTTGGCCTGAACACCACAGGAAAAATTGAAGGATTGATGGCAAAAATAGTTGGACCCTCATGTACCCTTCATTTTGCGAAAGCCCTTGGTTTTTTCTTTCCTGCTTGGATTGACGAGAATGGCTATGATTTTGTTGCCGCTGTAAGTATGTTCGACCATTTTGCTTTGCCAAACACTTATGCCATTCCGAACCTACATGTAGATTATGTTCCCTCAAAAATCCCAATTAATTTCGGTTTCTGGCGCTCTACTGGGGCCTTTCACAACTCTTTTGCACTTGAGAGTGCACTAGATGAAGTTGCTTATGCAGGAGGCAGGGATTCATATGAGTTCCGCCGGGAATTATTGATCGACCGACCACGAGCTCTGTTAGTGTTGGATCGAGTCGCAGAACTCTCTAATTGGGGTAAAGCACCAGCGGGTTTGTTTCAAGGGATCAGTTTCACGCACTACCTCGAAACTTTTCAGGTGCAAGTGGTCGAGGTGTCTGTGAGTATGCGTGGCAAGATAAAGGTTCACAAAATAACTTGTGTTGCAGATTGCGGGCAGGTTTTCAATTCGCATATCGCCAAGCAGCAACTGGAGGGGGGCATCCTTTATGGGTTGACAGCCACCCTGAAGGGCGAGATCAACATCAAGGACGGCAAGATTGTGCAAAGTAACTTTGACGACTACCAGATGCTAAAACTAAAGGATACCCCAGAGATCAACGTGCACCTGATTGAGAGCCATGAACCACCGGGTGGTCTTGGAGAAGCTGGGACTCCGCTTATAGGCCCCGCAGTGGCCAACGCAGTCTTTGCTGCCACTGGCAAAAGAGTACGGCGACTTCCAATCCGTCCTAAAGATATAGTTTAGTCTCTTTTACAAGATAAATAATAGCCACTTGTCAATTACTAATAACAGAAAATTCTAAAACCTGGCAAATTGAAGAAAAAATCCTTATTTTCAACGTGTCCAAATTTTGAGACACGCTGAAACACATCTAACCAAAACCTTGAGTTCTCAAACCAGTTTCTGCCGACCAATCGGAAGTTTGCGGATACGCTTTCCCGTGGCAGCAAAGATCGCATTGGTGATTGCGGGAACAATCGGAGAGGTTCCCGGTTCACCGGTACCAGTGGGATCCGAGCCGCTCTTGACTATGCTCACATTGATTTCAGGCGTGTCCCTCATGCTCGCGATGCGGTAATCGTCAAAGTTGCTTTGAGTAACCCGTCCGTCCTCCAGCGTGATCTGCTCAAACAAGGCCGCTGACATTCCCATGATG
>JAAZXX010000594.1 GCA_014239995.1 Verrucomicrobiia bacterium | reverse complement strand
TCAATCTCAGTGCCATAGCATGACGGCCCCCGAAAAAAAAATCATCGCCCAGCTAAGAGAAATTGTCGGCAATAAAGAGGTATTGGAAGAAAAAGAAGACCTTATCCCATACTCCTTTGATGGTACCGCAGCACTTAAGGAATTTCCCACCTGTGTGGTATTTGCAAAAAACACTCAACAGGTGGCTTCCATACTTAAGTTGGCCAATCATCACAAGATTCCGGTAGTAACCCGGGGATCCGGCACTGGACTCAGCGGAGGCAGCGTCCCATCTCCAAGTTGCATCGTCCTCTGCATGGTGAAGATGGACAAGATTCTCGAGTTGGACACCGCCAACCTCACCCTGTTGACACAACCAGGCGTGACCACCTTGTCGATCGCCGAGGCATCCGAAAAGGCAGGGCTCTTTTATCCACCCGATCCGGGATCCATGAAAATTTCCACCATCGGTGGAAATGTTGCCGAGAATTCGGGTGGTCTAAGGGGTTTGAAATATGGCGTCACACGCAATTATGTCATGGGTTTGGAGGTGGTTCTACCTGACGGAGAAGTGTGCTGGATGGGCAATAAATGTGTCAAGGATGTGGCTGGCTACTCCCTGAAGGACCTGTTCATAGGCTCTGAAGGCACCTTGGGAGTCATGACACGGATTCTTTTGCGTCTCATTCCAAAACCGACTGCAAAGCAAACCATGCTGGCAACTTTTTCCCAAATGGACCATGCTGCCGAAGCCGTCTCCGCCATCATCGCAGCACAGATCATTCCATGCACACTTGAATTCCTCGATCGCACCACCATTCACTGTGTGGAGGATTTTGCAAAAATCGGACTTCCTCTCGATTGCGAGGCCCTCCTGCTCATGGAAACAGATGGACACCCCATCGTCGTTAAGGAGGAGGCTGCTAAGATGGAGGCGATCTGCCGCGAGCATGGATGCAAGGAAATCAGGGTGGCTCAAGATGATGCCGAAGCCACCAAGCTCGCCAGTGCCCGTCGCAGTGCTTTTTCAGCACTGGCACGCCTTTCTCCAACCACGATCCTTGAGGACGCTACGGTTCCTCGGAGCGAGCTTGGGCACATGATTCGTTACGTGGCATCGGTGGCTGAAAAATATCAGCTCCGTGTGGGCACTTTTGGCCATATGGGTGATGGAAACCTGCATCCAACCTTTCTCACCGACGAACGCAATACCGATGAAATGCATCGCATAGAAGAAGCCTTTGCAGATATTTTCAATGAAGCCATTCGGCTTGGGGGAACCATCACCGGTGAACATGGCATAGGAATAGCTAAAAAGAAATTCTTACCTGACTTCGCTGGACAAGCCCAAATGCGGATCCTTCGAGTGGTCCGGGATGCGTTGGACCCCAGTGGAATTTTGAACCCGGGCAAGATTTTCGACCCTCAATGAGAAGCGATATGGACACTCCAGAAAATCGGCATGCGCCCCCCCTGGCATTCATACCTTTCGAGCACGTCGCGGGCTTGGCTTCTTCTGTCTCCATGGGTGCCTTGGGTGCTTTCATTATTTCAGTGAGGCAAATCAACCCAACACTTGAGATTGTCCTGAGTGTATGGACATGGGTTTCCTTCCTGTTAGCCTCCGCCGCCACATGGTGGATTTATAGTCTTATTTTCAACAAGGATCCTCTCGGTGCGGAAACGGTGCAGAAGAAACGGCTGGTCACTTGGGCCAGTGCTGCAGCTCTACTCTCGGTTTTCTGTTGCATGGGATTCGCTTTACGGGGGATTTCAGAGACCAAGCTCAAGGAAGTTTTATCGGGGGTAATGATTGCGATGTGCTTCATCTCCATCGTGGCATTTTTCTTTTTAAAGGTCATTGCTTTCCTGCAGAGGGATGATCGAGACAACGCATTGCACCAGGACATCTCAGCCCACTCCAAACATCCAATTGCCACCAAATGACGCAAGTGAGCAACCATTCCCAATCCCCCCAGCAGGAGCGCCATGGAGCGTCTCATTTAAAGGATCTCGATTATTCAGTGGTCCAGCAATGCATGCACTGTGGACTATGTCTTCCGAGCTGTCCGACATATAGTTTGACGCAAGTGGAAAAGCACAGTCCTCGAGGGCGCATAGCCCTCATGAAGGCTATCGCGGACGATGAATTAGAAGTTTCCCGCCAATTTGCCGAGGAAATGTATTACTGCCTCGGTTGCCTGGCATGCATGAGTGCCTGTCCAGCAGGCGTCAATTACGCTGAACTTTTTGAGCACGCCAGAGCCGAGGTGGAGCAAAAACAGGTTCTCCACTCGCCCCGACGCTCACTCATTCGTCGTTTCACCATTGGATGGTTGTTTTCCGATCAGCGGCGTCTTCAGTTCCTGGGCTGCGCCTTGAGGCTCTACCAGCACTCTGGGCTTCAGTTTTTTATTCGTAAATGCGGAATCCTGAAATGTTTACCAAAACGGTTACAGGAACTCGAAAAGATGACACCCACGGTACAGCCATACTTTTCAAACGAATTACTGGACTTGGTAACCCCTGCTCAAAAAGAAAAACGCTACCGAGTAGCCCTGCTGACCGGCTGTGCCCAGGATCTTATTTTCAGCGATGTGAATTTGGATACTGCTGAAGTACTTGCCCGCAACGGTTGCGAGGTCATCACACCAGCCGAACAAAACTGCTGTGGGTCCCTTCATGCTCATAATGGAGAGTGGCAGCAGGCCCAGCAGATGGCCCGCGGCATGATCGACCAATTTCCGCCCGAACGTTTTGACGCCATCATTACCATTTTATAATTTTTTTCATTTGTATGTGAAACGTATCATTCTTTATTTCAATGTATACGAAACGCACGGAGGTTAATTTACTGGGTTTATTATAGTTTGCACATA
>JAAZXX010000593.1 GCA_014239995.1 Verrucomicrobiia bacterium | reverse complement strand
GCCATTCTGGATGCTCTGGAAGGTCGCAGGATCATTTATCTGGGCCATAGCATGGGAGCAGCCGTTGGGGTTTTGAGATCCACTCAGGATCAACGTATTCAACGACTGGTATCCCTTGCAGGCATGGTCCACACAGCGGAGTTCGCCAAAAGGGAATTCGGGGCCTCCATACCCGGCAGCGGATTGATGTGGGATAATCTAGAATGTCCTCTTTCATCAACCTACATGAATGACATGGACACCATCGGCAGCGTACTGGAGCAAGCCGACTCCATCACGATTCCATGGCTACTTGTCCATGGCACAAGCGATGATGTTGTTCCACTCCAGGACACACTGGACATCGCCAACGGGAAAACCACTTCTTGTAAAGTCTGTCAGATCGAAAATGCTGACCATGTTTTTGAAGGAAAAGCCACCGCTGAAATGAGTCAGCAAGTGCTGAGATGGCTCAATCAGGCAGAATAAACCATGGACATTTGAGACAGGCAGGGCAGGTTGAAAAGTGCTGAATATGAAGGTGACATTCGTTTGACACACAACATAATCAAAAGCATTTAATCCCTGCTGTGCAAGGCTTCCATCGACGATGACCTCGTAGATTCACGCAACCAAGGAACTGGGCTAGTGGGAATGTGCAGAACCGGTTGAACACTTGGGTATCCTTGAAAACTTCGACGATCCTGTAGAACTCCAAACATGTTGAATCCAGTTTTCTCTGTCAGTAATTCACGACTTTGCATCAGGCCCATGCTACCCACACGAAGTCCGATATTTCTATATACTTGACCGGCCTTGGGTTCAAAAGTGTTGCCATGATTCCAAACAGTGAAAAACAACAAGCACACTCCCAAAACGTAGCAAGACGCCAACAGGGGGTTGACATCAAAGGTGTGAAACCATCGGGTGTACCAAGGCTGTCGCGATCTCAAACGCTCTGATTCCAATCTAGAAATAATTTTTGAAGATAGAAACTCGTCGTGCCCCGGTGGCGGACACTCATAACGCTTTAATGCGACCAAGGCCTCAATCTTTGACTTGTTCTGATCCGCAGATTCAATCATGAGAAACATCAATTAAGGTATTCGGAAAGCAAAGCCTGTAGCTGTTGCCTTGCGTAAAAAAGGCGCGAACGAACGGTTCCAGTATTACAATCCATAATGGCACCAATTTCATCATGTGACATGCCTTGGATGTCATGTAAGGTGACAGTCAGTCTGTGAGATTCGGACAATCTCTGCATGGCTTCGTTCATTTTTTCCTGTAATTCATTCAAGCGAATGTCCCGACGAGGCGTTCTCTTGGAAACAAGCCCGACAAAATCCGGATTTTTTTCAATTTGCAAATCCATATCATTCAAACTCATGTGATAGGATCGACGGTTTCGCTGTTTCAAGAAATTGATAGTCCGGTTGACTGCAATCCGATAAATCCAAGTGTAGAATGAGGAATCGCCCTTAAACCGCCCAAGTGCCTTGAAAGCCTTGATAAAACTTTCTTGAGTGAGGTCGTCAGCATCTTCGTGGTTGGAGGTCATGTGATAGACCGTCGCATAAATCCGTTTTTGATAACGTTGGATCAGTTCGTCGAAGGCTAGTAAATTACCCTTCTGGGAGGCTTCAACAAGTGCCGCATCCTCTGCTTGAGTCCATGCAAGGTTGCGATCCTGTAATGCGTCAGGGCAGACTCCCGACATGGTGCCTTTTTCAGTGAGTGTTTTCACATATAACTTCCCAGTTAATAACTCAGACGCTCGACTTGCCGTGAAAAATAAGCGATTAACGACCCTAGGGATTGTGCTTGCCCTCCTGAAACCGCTCCATTTAAGGCAACCCGCGATTGATGCATGTAGACATGCATGATCTCCATACATTCTTCCAAGGACTTGGACCCCTTCAATAAAGATAACAGCCAATCCCGGTCACCAATATCCCAGCGGAAAAGTTTGGATTGGATATTGAGTTTTTCAGCTTCGGTAACTTTTTCGAGGGTCAAAAGGACTGGTAGAGTCAACTTACCGGTAGCAAGATCAGTGCCAAGAGATTTCCCAACATCGTCCTCGTTACCAAAAATATCCACACAATCGTCATAGATCTGGTAGACGGTGCCTAGCGAGAAACCAAAGTCTCTTAGACAATCCACCGAAGCAGGTGACATTCCTCGAATCAATCCACCCAGCTCACAACTCAAGGCAAAAAGTTCGGCTGTCTTGAGTCTGAGGGTTTCAAGGTAATCCTTGCGATGATGAATGACTTTCCTGAAACGCAGTGTCTGCAGGATTTCCCCAGAGCAAACGTTACGGGTTGCTTTGGAGACCAAACGGCAGACCTCTGTCGTCGGATATTCTGAAGCGAGTTCCAAGGCCCTGGCAAAAAGGCAATCTCCAAGTAATACCGAGATCTCGTTTCCAGATTGTGCGCAAAGGGTCGGACGTCTTCGACGGGTCTCAGCTCCATCCATGATGTCGTCGTGCACCAAGGTGGCCAGATGGACCATCTCGATGATCACAGCCGCCTTGACAAGTTCAGGAGAAAAGCGTTCGTTCGCTCCAGCTACAGCACCCACCAAGGCGGGACGCAACTGTTTGCCCTGACTGGAAAGAGCATATTCAGCATAGGAGGCAACTTCTGGTTCAAAAGCGGTAACCTGCTGGAGCAATTGCTCATGAACTGCGTCTAAAAAAGGTGTAAGTGGCTCCAGGAAGGTATGCAAATCAGCTCCGGAGGACCGTATTTCCACCGCATGTTTTTCGGGGGCAACTGGATTGACGCTTGACACTGACATTGCTTTTTCACTCTAAGCCTTGTCAGATACCAAGTCAAACGGTTAAGGGTTTATTGCAATGAGGGAGTGTCCAGCTCCCGTGAA
>JAAZXX010000592.1:2229-2870 GCA_014239995.1 Verrucomicrobiia bacterium | reverse complement strand
GCTAACAAAGACAGTGAAATCCTCGATCTGGCCCAACAGTTCGGACTGAACCCCCGCCAGTGCCCTGACTGCCCTCCAAACGCCTGGATGGCTCGTTGCCCAGACACGCAACACCCTCTGTTTATCGATCTTGAAAAAGAGCTGTATTACTGTGGCTGGTGCAAACGGGGGGGTGGGCCTTCTTCATTCCTTGATTTCGTGGAAGAACGGGAAGAAAGAGCCAAACGCTGGCGAGAAGAATACGCGGCCGAACAGATAGCTCGATCGACTGGTTCGCTCGCTCATTGGGGCAAGAAGAGTATTAAGTCATGAAAAAACCTATCGTAGACCCAAAACTAGATTACCTCGCCTTTGAGACACTTTATGCTCTCCAAGATACACCCATCTGGAGGAACGATGGGATCCCTAGTCCTGCCTTATTAGATCAGATAGATGAACTGGCTGAAGCACAAGTGTTACACTGCTATGAACCCCTAGTGCAAGAACTCATCAATAGGAGTCATGTGCCGGGAAGCGGACGAAGTATGCAAAAAAAGTGGCCGATCCACGAACGATTAACCGATGTCCTCTTGGCTTCAGATCTAAATGGTAGCTGGCTAACAAATCTGGATTCTAGACTTGTTAGCGTGGTTCCCAAAAAG
>JAAZXX010000592.1:0-2219 GCA_014239995.1 Verrucomicrobiia bacterium | reverse complement strand
CAAAAAGAGAGTCCACTGCTGGGAGAAATGCAGGATGAGAATAGCTAAACATCCCTCTGGGAATCCCGGTATGTGGGATAACATGCTCCGCCGGGGATATAGTTCTGAAAAGTTTGTAGACGACGTCCTAGACCTTTATTCCGAATTTTATAAGTCTAAGGACCGAGTGACAGATCTGATAATATGAAGACTATCGTCAACCCAAAACTAGACCGACTCGCCTTTAAAGCACTCAATGGTATTGGGAAATCGATCAGTGCCTCTGGGAGTCCAGTGTACGATTACGTAGACGAATTAGCGGAAGCACAGGTCTTGCCGCGCTACCCGGACTTGATGCGCGAACTAGTCAAGATGAGCCATTCGTCGGCAGGCGGGATTGCTCAACATTATAGTCCCCATCATCGCCGGGCGATTCCAGCCATTTTTTCCTGTCAGTCTTTAGGCTGGTACTGGCTCAATCAGTTGGATAAGAGAATCGTTGAAGCTGGAACACCTCCTACTCGTACTCGCATGTGCCAAGGGTGTCGGATCAGGATAGCAGAACATCCAGATGCGGCGCCAGCGCTATGGAAAGACATGGTCACAAGGGGATCGTTCGGAGAACGATTGATCTATGCTACGCGTACGCGAAGAATTGTGCTGTACTATTGGCGTAAGGTGGTTGGGATTACCCGATTTCAGCACAAGCACATCTGAAGTTAAGTGATTTATGGATAGTCACTATCCGATGAGTATCGTACTTTGGATCAATAAAAACACAAAAAGCAGGAAAACTAGAAACATGTCCAACGGAGACCATTGTTATGACCCTTTCACCGCTCATTGATCAGATCCTTGCTTTCCGTGATGAACGAGACTGGGCTCAGTTCCATACACCAAAACACTTGGCTAACGCACTCGGAATTGAGGTGGCGGAGCTTCAGGAGCTAATGCTTTGGAAGGACGACCAGGAAGTCGCTGATTTGATTGCCTCAAAAACTGGACATGGCAATCTCAGTGATGAGATTGCCGACATCCTGATCTACTGCCTCCTATTTTGTGAGTCAGCCGGAATCGATCCTGAAGCGGCCATTCGCATCAAGTTGAAAAAAAACGCAGAGAAGTACCCGGTGGAGGAGTCTAAAGGAAATGCAACAAAGTATACCGACCTAACATGACTTCCGAAGGTCCCAGGCGTTCAAATACAGACGAATTCTGCCTACCAGAACAGAGAGTCGCTTGCCACTCTGTCTAGGATGAACCAAACTTAACGTCCTAAAGACGGCATTTATCCTCGGGAGAAGGGGTAGGCATGACAAAACGGATCAGAATCCTCTGCGCATTAGCTTTCCTTTTGATTAATGTTGCCTGCGGATCGGAAACTCCACAGCAAAGTTCCGAAATGGCGTCTGGAACACTTCCCGAATGGGAAATCGATCCGACGTGGCCTCCGACCTTACCAAATGACTGGATTCTAGGAGACATCAGGGGAATGTTTATCGATGATGACGATCACCTGTGGGTAGTCCATATGCCATCCAGCCTGACTCGCCAAGAGATCGGGGCCGAAATGGATCCTCCAATCGCCGATTGTTGTTTTACGGCGCCTCCAGTACTCGAACTAGATTCAGAGGGCAACGTGCTACAAGCCTGGGGAGGCCCGGGAGAAGGTTATACCTGGTTCGATCAAGAGCATGGTATCTATATCGACCACAATGATTTCGTGTGGCTCGGAACGAGCAATGGCAACCATATAATGAAATTCACCAAAGACGGAAACCACGTGCTCACTATTGGAACGCCCGGAGAGAACAAAGGCAGCAATGACCCGGGCAGCCTTGGAGGGCCGGCAAACTTCTTTGTGGAACCCAGTACCAACGAAATTTTTGTTGCAGACGGGTATCGTAATAAACGCGTGGTGGTCTTTGACGCAGCTACCGGTGGATACCTCCGACATTGGGGAGCTTACGGTCAAACTCCTGATGACAGCTATACATACGAATACCCCGTGGATCCAGAGAACCCTCCCCAACATTATTCGACCGTTCATGGTATCATCGGAAGTGATGATGGCTTGGTTTACGTCGCCGATCGCCGCGGAAATCGTATCCAAGCCTTCACACAAGACGGAGAATATTTGATGGAACGTTTTGTCCTGCCCCAAACAGGCGGATCAGGTACTGGATTTAGCTTGGGACTGTCCCGTGATCCTGACCAAAACATTCTCTACCTAATAGATG
>JAAZXX010000591.1 GCA_014239995.1 Verrucomicrobiia bacterium | reverse complement strand
TATAAAGTTGTAAACCTATGAACAACAAGTAATTAACCTAATAAGTAACCACTCACATGAAACTTTTAAAAACTGACCTATCAAGGGCATCCTGCTTTATCAAAGAGACCCTTGCTCACCTTATGTTCCGAAGCAAGGGCGCCTTTAGGGCAAGATTTAACCACCTCATCAGCTAAGTCTCCAAGCCCCTCTTCCAATTTTTCCTTGGAGAAACACCCACCTTGACATCAAAACCACCTCCAACAAAAGTGAAAACATCGGACTCCCCACCATCCTTCCAAATCCTCTCACACGTCCTACATTTGATACACTTTCCTGGTTCGTAAACTACCAAACTCCTCCTGTTCTGTTTGCTGAACGAAGGTCTGCCATGGACCTTCAACCGATGTTGCCCGGCTGCATATGCAGCATTGCAGTCCCTCAACCTACTGTCCTTGTAGGCTCGATAATCACAATGAAGGCACCGAGGACTTTCATATGTCATCTTCGTGGCAAATATATCCACTGGACCGTTTTCCGTTTTTTCGAACTACAGCCTTTTACAGCCTGATTTTGAAACAAAAACCATGCGCCAGGCTTGAGTTTACCCATCATGTGATTGCAGATTTCTGATCATGCGGACCATCCATCGCTGATCATATTCGGATAACCGCAGGCGGTCATGGCTTTGGCCTGTTGTACCACCATTAGTCATGATATCGATGGCTACCTTCACCCGTAGCAACGAATTCATTATTATACGTTTGTATAACTTTTAAAAAGGATTGCACCCCAATATTTGATCCCATTTGGAAAGTCACCCCCATGTTTTTCAACAAACTCAATTCCCCCGATAATACAATTGAGGAATCGCACCCTTTTCCACCTCTTCGAGCAAGGAACCGCCAACTTTACGATGTTTATCCATGAGAATACAACGATGCCCCCTTAAGCTAAGGTAATACGCCGTTGCCAGAACTGCAGGACCACCACACCTCCTGAACCCATGGTGGCTCCCACGGATTTTAAAGCTTCGTAGTCAACCGGAGTAGGGAAAAGGTGAGAGAAAACGCACCCGCCAGAGGGTCCTTCCCATCGATACGGCCGTGGAATACTTTCCCTTGGGAACACCACCGCCGATGTCATTGATGATTGGGTCCATTGTCATCCCCATGGGCAACTCCGCGAGTCCACCCCTGTTGATCCTTCGAGCCAGAGCAAAAGTTTTGGCATCCTTACTTTTTCCGGTGCCTCGAGATGAAAAAGAGGCAGCACCCTCGCGCACGATCCAGATCGTGGCCAGCGTCTCTGCGTTGTTGATCAAAGTAGGTTTTCCCCTGAGCCCGGACTGGGCAGGAAAGGGCGGCCTCCGCACTGCATGACGTTCACTGGACAGGGACTAACCTGGATTGGCTTAGGTCAGATGTACAAAACGTATACCATGGACACATTGACCAAGTAATTTCAAAGAGCGCACCTCGGAAAAAAGCCTATCTAACTTCCATGGCAGCCTATGAGGACCGAATGTGTGTTGCGGATGCAAGCGCCAAAAGACCTTCACCTTCCGAACATCACAAAACAAATCGTGAAATACCACGACCCCGCTGAAAACAACATGCTCCCCTCTTTTCAATCCCAGGCCCTTCGCAGGGCATTCAGGAAGTTACCGTGAAAGATCGCGCGAATATCCTCCACAGAGTAACCCCTCCCAGAGAGCAAATCTTCCAGTTTTTGGAGGTCCGCAATAGTGTCGATTCCTTCGGGGCATTGCTCGGTGCCATATCCACCGTCCAAATCTGAGCCGATACCAACATGACCGGCATTTCCCGTCAACTGGCACATATGGTCGATATGTTCGAGGATTCGCTCCAATTTCAAGTCGGCCGAAGCGGGCGTGGTGATGCCCCTCTCCCATCCCACATGCAACATCCAAGCGTCGAAAACCACCCCGATAACCCCCTGCCTTTCAACGATGGCCTGGATTTGAGTATCGCTCAGTTGACGCTGGTGAGGCACCAGCGCTCGGCAGTTGCAGTGACTGGCCCAGAGAGGCCCATCAAAGAGATCGAGAGCCTCCCAGAAGGCCTCATCTGAAAGATGTGTCAAATCAAGAATAAGACCCAGCCGCGACATTTCCCGCAGCAACTCTTTTCCGGCAGCACTCAATCCACCCTCGGCACCCGTTCCTGGGGCGTAAGTACCCGGCCCATAATGCCCAAGACCGATCGCACGTAGACCCTGTGCATAACTCCGCTCGAGAAAGGAGGGGTTCACGATGGAATCCGCCCCCTCCAAGCTGAGAATATAACCAATGGAACCCTGCGCTCCCCCATCGGCAGATCGCGCGTGGTCTCCGGGGTCCATCCATCTATTCACGTGGGATTCAAGCTGTTGTCGGTTGGTGATCTGGATCAACTCCCCCTGCTCTTCCATCGCACGATACCATGCCAATTGGGCTTGAGTCTGAGCCCAGGCCTGCTCAGGCGAATGCCAACCGGTAAGCTTGCTACCCGGTTTGACATGACGCGCAATTTGCGTTGCCACACACAGGCCAACTTGGCCGGCTCGCATTTCAGGAAAAGTCAGGACCCCACGCCCACGGTCGGGCTTATCCTTCCATCCAGCTTCACGCTCTCGCACAAGGGCCAGAGGTTGTCGCAGATCACGATTCCACTCCATGGCATTCATGGCCAAATCCAGATGGGCATCCAACATGAACATTCCGATAGCGAAACCCGATTCCCAACTCCAGGTCAATGGCAATGTTTGAAACCCTTACGAGACTGCAGGGCATCCGACTCAGGGGCACCCCACCACAAGGAAGAAGATCCTCGCAGACTAATCCAGTCGCCGATGCTCCCTCAGCATCCTTGTAACCTGCCCCATGGGCAGAC
>JAAZXX010000590.1 GCA_014239995.1 Verrucomicrobiia bacterium | reverse complement strand
ATGATTATAGGAATCTGTTTTATTTGAGGTTAAAGATAAAAAAATCCTGTTCTTTCAAACAGGATTAATATTTTAGATCGATTGTTCTTACTTAGAATGCTATTACATTAGCATCGTTACAGGGTTTTCAAGGAGCAAACCTGGGAAGCCCTTCAATCTCTGAAACAGACCTTTTTTTACCACTTTATCAATGCGCAAGGCTCCATCGAGGAGGTCGAACAGAACATTCTCAACGAGGTTCGCTACCAAAGTTTATTGGAGTTGGATCCCGAAACTTATGACAGCCTCCGTATCCTTCCCCTGGCAAGTGAAATTGTGCTGCATGCACGACAGGATCTAGTAAAGCGTCTGGACGCTTATGCCCTGGAGCACCCGGCACTCTTTCATCAGGTCATTGAATTGATTGAGGACAAGATCATGCCAATTGTGGTGCGGCATGCCATTTCCGGCTTGGCGAACGTCAACTCCGAGGATCGACTTTTGCACGATGACCTTGCCATGGCTATGCTCATCGATATTTTTTCCGAACGTGGTTATCATGCTGTTATTGATTTGCACCGGATTGAACTTCCAGAAAAAGTGGAGAAAGACACCGGCAGGATTGTATGTCGCCAGAAAAAGGTGTTTCGGATAACGATTCGATTTCAGGGGTCTGAAATTCGCAGGGGTTGATCCGTTCCCTCACATGACTGAAAATCTCCGTACAGGTTTCAGATACAAATGAAAGGAGCACCAACTTCGACGTGCCCAAGCTGCCGTAAAAGGGGGGAATGGTTTGAAGGTGGGTATGGACCGTTCTGCTCCAAGCGGTGTCAGTGGATTGATCTTGGCAAGTGGTTCAGCGAGGAAATGATTATCTCTGATGATCTGCGACCGGATCTTTTCAAGGGATATGGAGAACTTCCTCAGGGGACTTACCTCGATGATCCAGGGCAGGATCCCCTGGAAGGACTTTAACCGAATGCTCTGTTCAAGCCGATGGGGATGGCTGTGTGTATTCGTTTTGAGTTGATACCTCCCCCAAAGCGTTTATTCCAGTTCCAGCCAAACGGACTCATCATCGTTCTTGACTGGCAGAGAAAAAAGGCTCGCATCCTTGCAAGGTCCATGCACACAAAGTCCTGTCTCAGGTTCATAGACGGCTCCGTGTGTTTGGCAGAAAAAATATTTACCATCGTCAGTAAAGAAGACTCCATCATCTAAGTCTAGACTGATGGCAATATGTCGACAACGGTTCTCATAGGCAACCCAGCAGTTTTCCAAACGTGCTAGAAAGCCCTCCCTTGGAACGCCGTCCTGTGTGTAACGGAACTTTTTTGTCTGTCCCTTGTCCAGTTCCGTGATGCTTGCGAGTCGAATGCGTGTCATGACTGGTGAAAACCTTCTCGAGATTAAATGGATGATGCCGATAAAACACGTCATTGCTAACACGATCAATGTCAACATGCCAAATCAAATCCCAGGCATACAGGCATCCCGTGTTTCCTTGTCTATGCTACCTGATGAACGTCATTGCACTCGCTTTTGAAACACCTATCCTGATCTTCACCTTGAAAAGAAAGTCTGGATGAAACTGGACTGCTTTTTAAGGGGGTTTCCCTCAGAATTTGGATTTGTAATGAGCCTTGGGCAGCGTCGGAATGGATCTCCCGTTGACTGGCTTTTATTGGAATCTGTCTGGTGTTTTTATGCGCTTCGATGTAGGAAAAACCATCAAGCCGCAATGATGACAGTCCAAGGCGATCTTTCATGGCTGTGTAGAGAGACGATTTGGAACTTCAGCTAGCGCTCTGTCCGGTTTTGATGAAGTAACCACTTGTAGAACTCGTCGTTTTGATAGACACGGGAAACGATATTACCGTGACCCACATTATCGTAAAGAGTCCACCGGATCAGCCCGTTCCGTTGCTTGATCTTTTCCACAAGATCCTGGATTTGTTGATGGGGACAGACCTTGTCACTTGATCCGTGAAATGCCCAAATGGGAATGGTTTTCAATTGTTCAGGATCGACAATCAAAGGGTCCTTTGGTCCAGTTTGTCCTCCAGCAGCAATGGGTGCGATGGCGGCGAAACGTTTGGGGCTGTGATTTGCCCAGAACCAGGTGCCGGCGCCCCCCATGCTCATGCCGGTAAGGTAGACTCGATCAGGATCGATCGCGTGGTTTTCAATGAGATAGGTCAAGAACAAGTTGAGATCGTGCGGTTGCCATCCACTGGCGACTTTGCGGTTTACTGTGCGTTGGGGGATAACGACTTTCAACGGGAGTTCGCGATTCTGGACTTCAACGACAACGTGCTCTTTTTTAAATGCATCCAGTTCGCGTCGTCCTCCTCCACCACCATGAAGGTAGATCAGTAAAGGATGCTTGCTTCTCTCTGGAAGGGATTTTGGGGAAAAGAGAAGGAAGTCCTGGTTAAGGGCCTTGGTCTGTTGGCTGATTGATTTGGGCAGAGTGATCGTTTGAGTTTCGCCACTGAGGGTACGATTGCTGCCTGCAAGCATGAGAGTGATTGAAAGGAACATCTTCAGGCTGTTTCTCAGGAAAGGCATCCTCCAGCCTTACAGTGAAGAGAAGTTAACGACAACGATATTCAGCGTTGCCAATCTCAATGATTGTTACTGGGGAAAGCCTCGGTCCCAAATAATCGTGGCCCTATCTGTGCGCACGGGTGCTTCCTTAACGCGGAACGTTCCCAGTGATGTGGGGATGGTCCTTACAGCCACACGTTTCATACCAAGTCAGGTAGTGGGTTTCATGTCGGAATCCAGGCATTAATGTTCTTATCTGACTTGAAGATCCCCGAGGGGATTCATTGGTTGCTATTTTACTGGAATTTTCAAAGAGTTCTCCTTGTTTCGGGAAGGGGTTTTCCGCGATGGAAACA
>JAAZXX010000058.1 GCA_014239995.1 Verrucomicrobiia bacterium | reverse complement strand
CTTTGGATTGAAATAATTTGGATCCATCCACCAATCCAGCAGCATACATGTCAAAAACCAGGCGTATCTGATCCCTGACTAGGCGAAAAAACTGAAGAATCTCCTCTTCGGTTCCCGCCATCTTGGCTGGATCAGGAAAGGGCCAGTGGTACCGGGTAACTTGACCAGAAAAATGGGGACAAGCTTCAGCAGCATGGTCACATACAGTAATCACCACGGCCATTTGCTTCTCCTTGAACAGGTCCATGTGTTTGGACACGTGGTCGTGGATGTCCATACCGATTTCCTGAAGGACTTGAATGGCCATTGGATGTACCTCACCAGTGGGATTTGATCCAGCGCTGTGTACATCGACCGTTTCTTCCACAGCATGGCGCAAGATAGCCTCTGCCATATGACTGCGGCAGGAGTTACCTGTGCACAGAATCAGAATATTGGGTTTTTTCATGGTAACGACGAAACTTTAAATACGAACTGCAGCGTTATGGAATATCATGGTTACACTCTTGTATCTATTGTCTAACTTTTTCGTAAAAATGACTTGTATCTTCCACATATTCCAGAAGCAATCCGTTTATTTTTTAATCACGCGGGTCAGCTACGGATCTTACAAATCCTTGAACACTTTACTGTAAAATGTTCCAGAGTATTCACAAAATGAACAAAGGTGGAATAAAGTCATGAGGGCATCGATTCGTTTTTTACTACTTAAAAATTTACGATGGGGGCATCTGTAATCCAACTTGTCAGTTACGAACTGAAAGCCCCCCCGGCAACCGTATCTCTGCAACATATTGATAATATGTGAAGTTATGGCGGGTAAGGAGAAGCAGTTAGCACGATAATATTTACCCCCGGAGGATCACAGCTTCTTGAAACCTTCGAAAAAAGTAATTCCCTCTTCAGGATCCTTTTCCATCCTTGGCTTGGATCGTTTCCTTCTCAGGCTCTTCATCTTCACTGGGCTGACGTTTGGCCATAATGTCTCGAACAATTTGCTCGGTCAATTCAGGTTTTTCGCATAATGACACTCGAGCTGCTTCTTTGCCTTGCCCGATCAGTTCGCCATTATATTGGAACCAAGCGCCACGCTTTTGAACAACCTCATGTGAAAGTGCAACGTCAAGGATACTGCTTTCTCGATTAATACCGTGATTGTACATAATGTCGAATTCGGCCTCGCCAAAAGGCGGGGCCACCTTATTCTTGACGATCTTCACCTTCACATGGTTACCCATCGCATTGCCTGAGCCATCCTTCAGTGTTTCCCTGCGGCGAATGTCAATGCGCACACTGGCATAAAATTTTAGCGCCTTTCCACCCGGTGTCGTTTCTGGGCTTCCAAACATAACGCCAACCTTCTCCCTGAGCTGATTGGTGAAGAGGCAGGTGGTTTTTGCCTTACTTAAAACAGATGTCAGTTTCCGCAATGCCTGACTCATCAGACGAGCCTGCATGCCCATGGTCGCCATCCCCATGTCGCCTTCCAATTCGGCCTTGGGTACCAGCGCCGCAACCGAGTCCACCACGATCACATCCAAGGCATTGGACCGGGCCAGCGTTTCACATATGGTGAGGGCTTCCTCTCCGCTATCAGGTTGTGAAACCAGCAAATCATCCAGATTGACCCCCAATCGTTTCGCATATCCGGGATCCATGGCATGTTCAGCATCAATAAATGCGGCCGTGCCTCCACCCTTTTGAGCATTGGCAATGACATGGAGCATGACAGTGGTTTTTCCTGATGATTCAGGTCCGTATATCTCAATGATACGACCACGTGGCAATCCCCCCACACCGAGCGCAAGATCCATGGAAAGTGCACCCGTGGAAATAACGTCGATAGGCTTCCTGGAAGGAGCGTTTCCAAGGCGCATGATACTGCCTTCGCCAAAAGTTTTGGTGATTGCTTGGATTGCCGTGTCCAGATTTCGCTGCTTTTCACTGCCTGGAGCAGCTCCGGGGGCATGGGTGGATTTTGATTTGGAGGATGCTTTTGTTGCCATGATACGTTCTCAATGTTCTTCAAAGATATTGAGCCAGGAAGGGAGCTCAAGTCAATGCCACTTCAGTTATGTTTGCCCTTAGTTCGGTGTCTCTACTCTCCGCTGCGCCCACCAGGCCAGCTCGGTGAAAAGTGATCTCTATACTAAGAATGCGCTGGATATGATGCATACGGCACCATTAGCAATATGGGGTTTTGTCTTTTCCTTTTCGCCCGCGCTCATTTGCTTGGCTTTTGTCTGGGGCCACAAGGAAATTTTTTTGGCAATCCAATCCGTAATGACGCGTTCTTACACGCCATACAAAAAACCCTAGCAAACACGCCGCCACCCAAACATGGGCAGAAACTTCGGGAACTGGGGTGATGGCTCCACGCAAATCCACGTTGTCAATACGCCATGTGCCTAAAGGCCCCTCTGCATGATAACCATAAATACGAAACTCAATGGCATCACTCAATCCACTAAAAAGGGCTGGAAGCAGTTCGACCGCCTGATCGCTTCGTGTCATGGTGTTGTCTGGCACGGAAAAGACGGCGAGATCGTTTATGAAGGAGTCCAGACTTGAACGGAGGGACCAATCTCGAATACCGGTCCCTGAACGACGTTCATCCAAGCTCAGCTCTTCAAGTGTCATTTCATAACCTGGAGATGGAGCAAGAGAGAAGCTAAAATAATCGTTTTGCTCAAGCCCGACCGTACTCCATGCTTTGGCGCTGAAACTACCGGCAGCTTTGGACGGCTGAATGCCGACACCTCGCTGCATTTCCCCAGCAAGGCCGTGCTCTGCCGGCATGTCAACCGCAAAGGCGGACTCGTTACCAGCAGATCCGGTAAAACTGTAGGTGATGATTTGTCCAAGCAGGATGCTTTCGGTGAGAAGTAAAATAGTAAACCAACAGATGCATTTGAGCATTTCAGTGCCTTTCATTTGTAATCAAGCGCGCGTGCGCTCAAGTGTTCAATCCCGATCGAATTTTTCATTCGGGTAATGTCACTCACAATGTCAGGCGTTGACTCCAGCTGTCGTGTAGAAAGAAAGAGTCCATTAAATTAATATGGAAAAACCATCCCCAATCAATGCATTATTTTCTTTTGGAGGCATTATCAGCTATGAGAATACGCCATTTGATTACTTTTCAAGGCGTGACAGGGCATGCAATTAAAAATTGAGAGTAAAAAAACACATGCATTTCTTTTCCCGTTTAAAGACACCGTTGGCAAATCTAACTTTGCTGGTGGGCTGGTTCATCGTATCAGGATGTCAGACAACCCTGAATGTTCCATCCGAAATGAATACCGCCGTCTGTCATTTCACCGGGTGGTCCAAACCTGCCGTCGATAGACTGTGGCAGCAGTTCCTTGAGTCAAAAGAGTTCATTTTCTCCAAGTCACCTGACGGGAATATCCGACTGGACCGAAAGGGATCGCACTGGGATCATTTAAAATATGGTTCCTTTCTTGAGCCCGAGGCGTGGCTGAGGATTGAACCCTCGAGCGAAGATGTTTCAGATGAAACCCTTACAACCTTGACATTAAAAGTCAGTATCATCACTGACCGCCTGAGCGGAATGGAGGAGACCCGTCAAGCAACCCAACGCCACATGGAGGAAGTACAAGAGCTGTTGAGGCAATTTGAAAGTTTACTCCTGAGCCCAGTCGGTGAATCATCTGATTTCTGAGAAGCTGTGTGCTTCATCACAGGCAGTCCTTGGATAAAATTTCTCCTAATCCGCAAGGTAGGTATAGATGAAGAAGATTTGGCTCCCTATGAAAAAAACCACCAAGAGATAAAGCAACCATTCGCGTGTAGCCGGATTTCGTTGCTCAACTGAAGAGAGTTCAAATCTTAATGCGGTTGGCCCAATCTTAAGGACGTCGCCAGGTTTTAACGGAGTGCTTCCCTCAAGTAACTGATCGTTCAGCCACGAGGAGCATTCCGGATGGCTATCGATTACCACTCTCCCGTTCGGATCAAGTTGAAAAGTGGCGTGAGAGTTCCAGATACCTGGTTGTTCAAGCTGCAGATCTGCTGTGTTTTCGCGACCAATGACAAAAGGCAAGGCACGGATCACAGCGGCGATCTGACCGCTTTCTGTTCTTGAGGCGACCCGGGTCAACTGAAACATGAATCAATACAGACGCTTGGGAACATCGATAATATCCCCCGGATAAATAGGTGGATCAAATTGGGATTCTCGTCGCGCTTTCTCGTAGTCGAAGGTAAACTTGAGTCCGTTCCCTCGAATAACCGTAAGCTTGCGTTTACGCGCAAAATCAGTGAGCCCACCTGCTTGGGAGATAGCTTCAACCGCAGTGGTTTCCCCCACATACGGATAACGCCCTGAACGTGCCACTTCACCGTTAACAGTGATTAACCGCTCCTCTGTCAAAACAGTGATGGAAATGGTCGTGAAGATACGAGGCACATAAGCCTCATACAATTTGGTTTGTAACTGGGGTGGTGTCAATCCAAGCGCTTTTACAGGCTCACTGAGATAGGGTGGATGAATATTTCCATCCTCCCTGATACGTTCTTCATGCGGAGGGGGAGGATTTGGAATACCCGCAAAGCGGATGGTGACCTTTTCCTCTGCAGACAGTTCAAGTCCAGGGGGTATGTTTTCGGAGTTACCCCTCTTCTCATACCCTGCTGGGTTTTCCGTCGGGGTGACACATGCCGCAAGAAAAACAACCATGAGCATCGAAACAACATACGATGCCTTGCTGGATAACACCATGGAAACAACCCTTTTCATCCTTTGTAAATTCATCTTTGCTCAAGCAAAACGACTAAAACTTATTTTTCAACTCCAAATCACCTCTAGCAGAGGTTTTCGCGGATTTGCCGTCACTTTTTTTCTTACCTTTACTTTCGTTATCAGAATCTTCCTTGGAGTAGTAGTCGTAGTAGTAACCACTGTAGTAGTAGTAATAGGAATCTTGCGAAATGTTGATGTTGTTGAGAACCACTCCCAAGAGATTTCCACCTACTTTCTCTACCATCTGCTTGGCCCGCACTGTCATGGCTTGAGGATACTTACGATACTGAATAACCAGTATGGCCATGTCCACTTCGCTGGCCAGGATGGAGGCATCACTCACACCCATGATAGGAGGAGAATCAAAGAAGACATACTCATATCGGAGCCGCGCCTCAGCAATAAACGCTTTCATTTGAGTGGAGTTCAGAATACCCATGGAACTGCTGGGTAGTTTACCACTGGGAAGAAAGTCCAGCTTTTCCAGTTTGGTGGTTTGGATAACCTCCTCAAGGGTTTTTTGTTTGAGTAGGAAGTCAGTCAAACCAACACTGTTCGAGACACCGACGTGCTTGTGAAGGCTGGGACGTCTCAAGTCAGAGTCAACGATCAGCACACGTGATCCATGTTGCGCGAATACCGTCGCCAGGTTGAAGATGGTGGTTGATTTACCTTCACCTGCACCACCGCTTACCACTGTCAACGTGTTAGCTTCCGGATTTTTTCGCGAAAAAAGAATGTTGGTACGTAGTACACGATAAGCTTCCGCATGGGGACTATCAGCGCCCTCCAGCAGGAGTGATTGGACATTCTGTGGGATGACGCCAAGAACTGGCGCCTGCAGAGCCTGTTCAACATCATCGATGGTCTTGACACTCGTATCAAGGTATTCGATGAAAAAGGCCAATCCTACACCCACGATCAAACCAACCACCACTCCAAGAGCAATATTAAGAAATCTTTTTGGACGGACAGGCTCAGGGTTTGGCTCAGCAGGATCATAAATCTCCACGATGGATTCCTTCGGAAGTGCAGCATCCACCGTTTCCTGAAGGATACGAATCATGATCATGTCGCTGATTTTCGACAAATTTTCCAAATCGCGCTTGGCCGTAAAGTAAGGCCGGTATTTAGCTGTTTTTTCTGCGTCATTTGACTTGGCTTTTTCCACTGCCACCGTCAGCTGTTCCAACTCGTTTCTGGCGGCAGTCACCTGGCTTTGCAAGCCCCTCAAGACACCAGTTATTTCATCCGTGATCTGCTGCTCAACAGTTGTCAAGAGGCTCACGAGGGATTTCGTTTCCGGATGGCCCTCACCATGGATGACCCCTAGACGAGACAGCGTTTGATAGGCTGTATCATACTCGTTGAGCAGGTGTGTTAGCCGCAAATTACCAGGCATGGCAGTTAAAATGGTATTTCGCAGCTCTTCCAGAGTCATGGCCTTGACCTCATTGAAAAGTGTCATGTAACGAATGAGTTTCACCTCGGCAACGGTCCGTTCCCGCTCAAGACTCATGACAATTTGAGGTTCAGTCGTCATGCCAATGGAGCTTCCCTCAGCGCTGTAAATATCCGAAATATTCAACGTTTCCCTGAGACGGTCGAGTTCCACCTGTTGTTTCTTGACCTTGGAGTTCTGCTCCTCGTACTGGGTTCTCAACACCTCAATACCAGCACTGGACATGCTTTGTAGATTGGCTTCCCTGACCGCCTTATATTGTTCGGCAATTTCCTGCGCAATCTGGGCAGCCTCCTCCTTATCCTTGCTGTAGGCTTTTATTTCGATGAGGCTTGTGTTGCGGTATTGGTCTACATCGATTGATCTTTTGAGGACCTGAAAGGTTTCATTGGTGGTGAGAGGTACCGTCATGTTGAACCGATCCATCCACTTATGGTTCAGCTCCAGGGACCCAATCACAGGATGCAGCACTTTTTTGGACTGTATCTTTTCGTACTCCGTGAGCACCCAATAAGGATCATGCTGCTGTGCCGTTTGATATCCTATCAGAGGCGTAATGTCAGAGCTGTCCTTTTCGATGGCAATACGCACCGAACTCGCATAGGTAGGTTTAAGCAGGAAAGTAATGATCGTTGTGGTGAGTACCACAAGGAGAAAAACAGCGAGGATCACGGTCTTTCGGATCCTGATGATGCGCCAATAATCGAGAAAGTGGAGTTTTGAGTCTGCTTGCTGCTGGTTGTTTTTTGCTTGCATGGGTTAGACGAGAAAAACGGGGAGGCTAGAAAACTTACGTTCCAGCCTCCCCGATAAACATGTAAAGGATTGAAGACTAATAGCTGGCTTTCAAGCCGATATACACACGGTTACGATCGTAACTGCGGTTACCCAAATCAGAACTGAGATTGTCCAGGTTGTAGCCCGTCTCAGCAAGAAGATGCTCATTGAGCTGGTAACCCAAATTGAGACCAAAACTCACAAACTCATCCGAAGCATTGCTTGCCAAGCTGTCACCGAAAGAACTGTCCGCATACAGCCCCACCACATTCGCGGTTATCTTGGCCGTCAGCTGGTGCGCTATCGACGCATAAACTGCTGTCGTTTCTTGATCCAGAACCAGAGACCCACCCACTTGCGCCAAGTCCGTCTGGTTTCTTTCATGACGAACACCCACTGAAATGTTACTTCCCTCGGCATAAGTGTAGGAAAGATTAGCATCCACATAAGGACTGGCCGTCGAGTCATCGACAGTAGGCCCAACGTTGTCATAACTGGTAAACTGGGCACCCGCACGGATGGAACCCTGCAAGAAAGTCGTGAAAGTATGGTCAAGACCAGCATATACGTAATGAGAGTCGCTGTTACGCACCTCCGGGCTGAGGAAAGACCCTTGGACCAGACTGTCATCGCTGGTGTAATCCACAAGACGATATTGATAACCTAGAATACCAGCAGTCTGGGAACTTCCCAATTGGCGACGTAGATTGGCGGTGAAACGATGCTCAAGGCGATCGAGCAAGGCGGAGAAACTCCCAGCTCCGTCCTGATCGTAATTGTAGAGATCATTTCTGTAACCCGCCATCAAAGCAAAAGTGTTACCCAATTGTGTGGTAAAATTGATGTGTGCACGATTGCGAATCGCGTCCATGTTCGAGCGCAAACGAGTGGCACCCGTGGGTTCAAGCACTTCCGGTTCCTGAGCAATGACAAATTCGTCCCCCAGATCGAAGGTGGTCGTCTCACTGACATCGTGAGTCAAATCGAGATTGAAACGGTGGGAATTATCAGCGTTATCTGGGTCGCGATCCTCAAACCAACGCAGTTTATACTCGTAACCAAGACCCAGGTAGGTTTGATCACGCTGGATGTTTAAACCAATCGAAGGAGTGATTTCAACTCCAACACTGTCTTGGGCAATTGCGTTGGGAACGGTTGTGATGTTGTCATCATAAAACCCCCGCAGGTTTGCTTGAATACTCCATAATTTGGAAGTTTGAATCGGTGTCAGCCCCACGTCCGGAGCTGCCTGCATACTCATCATCCCTACGGCGGCTAATCCTGCGGTTGTTACAATCTTTTTCATACCTTGTTAAACGCTTTGTGCTGCTCTACGCCCAGCTTGAGTTTTGATACAAGCAAATGATTAAGTGCAATGCACATGGTTGTCAAACACAAATGAGGCCAACACAAGAATTTTTGAGAGTGCCCAATCAAGGTTCCAAAACCCATTTTGGGGCCTATTCAAGCTCCTGGTTGGTTTCTTTAAAAGCAGGCAACCACCTTTGCTGGTCCGATACGTAGAGCATATCGGGCATCACACCACTGTGTCCATATTTTAGGGGAAACCCTTTGGGTAGATTTTCCCGGACCTGAATATCCATATAAAAACGGGCCCAAACTTCATCAGAACCTTTCAACACCTCCGACATGAGCTTCTTGTCTGTCGTCAGAGAAGAGAGGTAAACAGCCCGGATGGGCTTCTGTTCATCGTGAATAGCGTAAAAATCTGGTGAAACACTACGAGTAGGCCAGAGACAAGATCGATCTCCATACCAAGCAATGGCCCATGGCATGTCACTCATCATCAGGTCCGTTGGTTTGATCCAAGACCCAATCTCCTGAATGAGTGGAGGGCTGTATGGGGGATAAACCATGGGACTGGTCCTTGGTGGAAGCATTCTGAAAAACAGAGGAGAGGATACCACCAACAAAACGACGAGGATCACCAGCTTTTTCGCACCATCAAAGGGCAAAGGCAATTGATCAAGCAGTGTAAAGAAAAGGGCAACTCCAAACATAAAAAGTAATGGAGCTAACATGACAAGGTGATTCTGGTTGTTGATGACGGGACTCATTTCACTCAAAAAAGTACGACCCAATGCTTGGAAAACCAGCAGTAGCGCCAGACTGATCAGTAGAAAAATTCGAAGATGCCTCAGCCCAGGGTTACTGAATGGTATCATGAGCCCCACAAAAAAGAACATCGTCATCCAGCTTCCACCTAGCATGGGCAGCTGTTGGGTCATGATCTCCGTGGTATTCACCAATAGCTTGCGGATGTAGGCGGAATATTCTGGGTAAGTGACTTCGGAGGTTAAGGTGCGCTCGAGGCGATCCCCGGGAAAATCCGGCGTGTCCATGACCAAGCTGTAATAACTCATACCAAAAGGGTTACCACTCAGGTCATAGTTTCTGACCAGCCATGGTCCGACCAAAACCATGGTCACCAAGAGCATCACCAGGGTGACGGGAACCCGCTGAACTTTGATGAAGCAGGCTGAAAAGCATATGGAAGGGATCAGAAGACAAAGAAAGGCATATCGGGTCAAGCCGCCGAATCCCAATGCTAAACCCGCGAGAACCGCCATACCCAAAAACCAAAGCAAAGAACGAGGACGTCCCTTCTCCCCGCTATCGGTCTCCTCCTGCTGTTCGGGCTCAATTTCTGCCCGAGACGCACGCTCCATGAGAACAAGGCAGGTCACCAAAAGCATGAAAAGCATCAGTGAGAGCATGGTGGACAAACCTGACAAACTGAAACGCCACAGAACATCGGACCCAAAAAACACAGCCGTGCTCATCCAGGCCACTGATTTATCGAAGAGATGCCTCGAAAGTATAAAGACAAGGACGCCGCTTAGAATAAAAAGCCCCTGATTCAAAAAACTTATCAGGATCTCCGGTTGGTATTTTCTGAAGCGCGTGGACTTCAATGATGGGATGTCGTAATCGAAGGGCAGGACCCTCATCCAGAGGCTCAGCAAGGAAGGATAGAGGGGAGGATAAGACAAATCCGGATGCACGTCCTGAATCATCGAGGGATCACTGGTACTTTCGTCATGCCTCGAGGCCACCAAAGCAAGACTGAAAGGTCGGATACTTTGAGTTGTATATCCCTTACCCTCTGAGAGATTGCGGGCCAACTGGGACATCTCCATCGCCTCCACCGCTGAAAAACTCCTGTATTCCCTGAAATTATAGGAAACAAAAAGAGTAGCTAGTAGCAACAAAACAAGGGTTTTGGTAATGGAACGCGTTCCATCACCTTCTTCAAATTTATGGATCAACTCCTGTATAGACGGCATTTTCGTGTAGTTAATTAATCTCAAACCGGGCCATTTTACGATGCAGGGTACGTCGACTGACGCCGAGTAACTTCGCGGCCTCAGTCCGGTTGCCTCTTGTCTGCTTGAGCGCTTGAATCATCAGATTTTTTTCGTTTTCTGCAACGGATAAATTTGCAAATTCAGCACGCGTAGGCTCTTCAGGCAACACAACAGACTCCTGTCGAAAAGTGTGGCCTCCGCTATGGGCAGCAGGTTGATTCCCTGCAAGGTGCATGGAATTTGGTAAATCGGAAAGCTCCACCCTTCGACCCTTGGCAAATACGAGGGCATGCTCAATGGCCGCACGCAACTCACGCACATTGCCTGGCCAAGGGTAACGCACAATGCATTCAAGCGCTTCCTTGGTGAATTCGACCACCTTCTTGTGATTGAGGCTCGAAAACTCCTTAAGAAAGGTAAGGGCCAGGGCAGGTATGTCCGTTGAACGCTCTCTCAAGGAGGGTAAGTGGATTTCAACTACGCGCAATCGATAATAGAGATCTTCCCTGAACCTTCCCTCCCGCATCAGTTTAGGGAGATCCTTGTTGGTGGCGGCAAGGAGCCGCACATCCACGTTGATAGTCTTTGTCGACCCTACTCGCTCAAAGGATCGTTCTCCCAAGATTCGCAGCAATTTAATTTGTGTGGAGGCATCGATTTCGCCAATTTCATCGAGGAAAAGAGTACCTCCATCGGCCTTCTCAAAACGCCCAATCCTGCGCTCGTGCGCCCCTGTAAAGGCACCCTTTTCGTGGCCAAACAATTCACTCTCAAGGAGCGTGGGGGACAGGCCTGCGCAATGAACCGTTACCATGGGGTGATGCGAGCGATGGCTCATTTGATGTATCGCTTTTGCTATTATCTCTTTACCTGTACCGCTTTCACCAAGGATCAAAACTGAGGCATTCGTGGGGGCAACCTGCTCAACGGTATCAAAGACACGTCGCATTGCAGGGGATTCCCCCACAATGTTGGATGTCTTAAATTGCTTGCCAAGCTGCTGCTTGAGGGCCGTATTTTCCTTTTCCAGCTTTTGCAACTTAAGGGCACGCTGAATCTTTTTTTCCAGGTCTTCGATCAGAAGACCGCCCTTGGGCAAGTAATCATCGGCGCCTTCCTGAATGGCCTGGACAGCAGTTTCTTCCGAACCGAAGGCCGTCATGAGAATGCAGACCGGGGGATGCTGCAGGCTCTTGGCCCTTTTGATCAACTTCAAACCATTTTCGCCCGGCATCCGAAAATCGGTCAAGAGCACATCGAAGGCTTCCGCCTCGAGCAACTCGATGGCCGAGGCCGCATCATCGGCAATGTAAATGTCGTAATGCTCCTCCAGCACCGCACGCAATCCTTCGCGCTGTGTCTTTTCATCATCCACTATCAATAGTAATGGCTTCATATAAACTTGGAAGTGCTCATTGTTTTCCACTCTGTTGACGGGCAACTGGTCATGCAAGAAGCGAAAAGCCGCTTACAGGCTAAAAAAAGAACTGCACCGCAGACAAAATCTTGCCGGAGTATCCGCCACCAAACATGCAAGAAGCAACCCCTCAGCATCAATCAAGAAAGTGTGGGCTGCTTTGATTCCGAGTCAATGCCTTTGGAAATATTGTCT
>JAAZXX010000589.1 GCA_014239995.1 Verrucomicrobiia bacterium | reverse complement strand
TACACCACACTAGGTTATGTCAATGGTGGCGGCTATGTGGGCCCTGTCATAAACAAAAATTCCCTGGAGATTGCTGAAGGTGGCGGGCATTTTCATGGCTCATTCGGGGACAACGGTGGCAGCTTGGCAGCAAGCGAAGACTGGCAGTATGTCAAGGTCCCTCGCCCGGCAAGACCAGACCTGCATGAGCGCGATGTGGAATGTGAAAACTACATCCAGGAGGCAGGTATCCCCTTGGGGAGTGAAACACATGGAGGCGAGGATGTGGTTGTCTATGCCACGGGCCCCATGTCCCATCTTCTGAGTGGCGTACACGAGCAGAATTACATCTATCAGGTCATGCGCTACGCCTCGAAGCCCCCTGATTTTGACTCTTTGAAGGAGAGGGAAAAGGGGATCAAGGTCAAGTAGAGAACCAAACCATCAACCAGACCAGGCATCCCCCTACTTCGAGAAGACTGCCCCAAAAAAACCAACCAAAAAAGGAGGGAGTTCCGCGCCTGTGCCGCTTGGAGACATGCAGACCGTCTAGGTAATCCTTCCATGGTGCCCAAGGGTACAGGAAAAAGGTAGATGTCCGCGTCCTCCTCCGGACGTAGGGCTCGATCCTGAGCAGCCAGAGGAAAATCAAGAGAATGAATCCAGCAAACAACCCCCAGAGGCCATACATCAGGGCAGGCAGCAGCGCCAAGGAGATGCTCAAGGAATTCATGCATGCATTTTAAGGTTTTTCCACACGTATGACAACCCCTGGATGAATAGAATCCGTGATCATTCACCCGGAGGTGGAATGAACTGATGAAGGCCCTTCCGGGCAGCCTCCAGCGCCCCCCAGGAGTCTTGGCGAATCCCTGGATCCCCCTGCAATACCATCCATGCTTCCAGTGCTTCGACCAGTTCGTTTTGAATACCTTGATACCTGGGATCTTCAATCAAATTGTGGAGTTCAAATGGATCTTCTGCGGTGTGGTAAAGTGCCTGGGGAGGGCGTCTGATGTAGCGTTTTACCAGCTGGTAAACAGACGTATCCCGCGCGGCACCCCAAGTCCACGTCGACCAGTAGGGATTGTTCAACTGCCCGTCACCCTGCATCCCCATCAGGTGTTTCTCGATATAGATCTCATCAGGCTGAAGATTTCGAATCAAACGGAAGGCTCCATTACTGACGCTGCGGATGGGGTAAGGAGGACCTTCCGGCACATTGTTGTGCATGCCGTATGAAAAAGACCGGTGGATCTTACGTTTTCCAAATAAGACCGGATAAAAACTTTTCCCGTCAAACGAAGCTGAGGCAACACTTCCCCCAGCCAACTCTACAAGGGTTGGAAGTACATCCGCATAATGCACCATGGCCTTGGTATGCACTCCAGAGGCAATACGCTCCGGCCACCTCGCAATCAAGGCTGTATGGATCCCCGTATCCCAGTTGGTCCACTTGCAACCAGGAAATTGGGCTCCCTGCTCAGAACTGAAGAGAACCAAGGTATCTGCAGCCTTACCGGAATGGTCAAGTGCTTCCATGATGGCACCCACTTGACTGTCCATATAGGTTACTTCAGCTAGATACCGGCCAAAATCAAGTCGTGTGCGCGGCGTATCCGCCACGTTTGGCGGCAAACGGATTTGATCCGGAGGATACTGCGAGGGATCCCCCATGACCCACGGAACATGGGGTTCAACAAGTGCGACCACAAGGCAGAAGGGATTCGTATCACTGCTCGCCATGAACTCGGCGACCTCACGCATGTCATGACTGGCAGTTGGGTTCCTGACACAGTTGGTGTCAAAACCTCCCACCCTTATGAATGGGAAGACCTCCGTTGGCTTGACATGCATTTTACCGCTCAACCCGACACGGTAACCAAGCCGAGATAAATGATGTGGCATGCTGAGGGTCCCCTTACGACAGGAGGAATGGTTCCAAGCACACCCATTGCGCATGGGAAACTGCCCCGTGTAAAGTTCCGACCG
Organism: Verrucomicrobiia bacterium; assembly: GCA_014239995.1. Taxonomy (GTDB): domain Bacteria; phylum Verrucomicrobiota; class Verrucomicrobiia; order Limisphaerales; family AAA164-E04; genus AAA164-E04. The sequence goes on along the minus strand of JAAZXX010000589.1, from coordinate 919 downwards.
GCAAGGCTGACACATGGCAGAAACAAGATACGCATGGTCAAATACCATCCCCTCGGATGCAAGCCGGTCGATATTGGGGGTCTGGGCATTCTGACCTCCATAAACCGGCAGGTCGTTGTAGGTACAATCATCTGCAAGAACGATCAGAACGTTGGGACGATGAGCAGCACCTCCCATCAAACTGAGTGAAAGGGTGGCGATGAGCAGCATCAGCACCGGGAGAAATTGCTGGAGCAGGGCCATGGGACCACGTTGGTGCAAGGAAGAGCGAAGGTCAATCGCATTAGACCTTGGATGCGGGTTCCTGACTCACGCCATGATCCTGAAACACCACATCCTTGACTCGCACGGCCTGTAGCGACCCCTGGTTCATTGTCCTCCTGTCCTGATCATGCAGCTTGATCAAGTCGCAGATCGACATCCTTGACTTCGACCCTCGAGATGCGCAGGTGACCTGATCCTTCCTGCCAATGCAACAAGCGGGGAGAAACCTCGTGGAAAGCTGTATTTTCCAAAAAAACGATCCCTTGTTCATGAGGTTAAAGGATCACTTGGGGGGGGATACTCTTGCAGAAAACTTTGTGCATGGTAAGGCAACCGATTAGGGAGAAAATGCGTCTTTTTAATTAGAATGATTCTAAATATTGACATCCTGAAGACAGGCGCTAATTTGAGTCCAGCCGTGAAAATAGAGCACTCGAAAGCAAAGGAGCAGAAAGACCTTGCCAGATCATTGGCCCACAGCGGTCTGAGAATGACGACTCAGCGCGAGCATGTCTACCAGACGCTGTTGAACCAGACAGATCATCCAACGGCAGATGATGTCTATTTGAGGGTCAAGGCAGACGTGCCGGAGATTGCGATGGCCACGGTCTACAATACCTTGGACGCATTGGTAAAATGTGGCCTTATCAAGCAG
>JAAZXX010000588.1 GCA_014239995.1 Verrucomicrobiia bacterium | reverse complement strand
CTGAGTATCTTATGAGTTGTAAGTCAAAATATTTTAGTATTGAGCGCATTGATTATATAAAGCCTAGTCAGCTTTCTCAATATATGCTTAAACTTGATATAGTTTTTGCAATGGGTACAGCAGCATTGGATTCATCGTCATAAACGCGCCATCAGGCGTGGCGCGGTGATGGCGGTGGGTTTTGCCTTTGACGTGAATGCCGGCACCAAGCCGGATGCGCCTTGCTGGATGCAGCGATATGGCCTTGCTTGGGTTTTTCGCCTTTGCAGTGAACCAAGGAGACTGCTCGGTCGTTACCTATACTACAATACAATGTTTCTGTTACTGCTGCTCAGCGGGTGGGTTAAAAGGGACGCTTGGTCCAGCGGAAAAACCCCGTAATGGGGCTCCTCAGATAATCAATCCTGTCATTTTTTTGTTTTCCTCTGAGTGAATTACAGTTAAATCGGTCCAACACCTAAGAGTCACATGCATCCATGGAGAACGTAAAGCCCACTAAATCAGGAGACAGCCTAATGGCAGATGTCCTGTCGGATCTGACCGTGTTATGGAGAAAATTGCCCCACAAGGCTGTTTTCATCTGTGGCATGCTGGCCTGGTTGGCCTTGTTCCAGTATCTGGGCAACTCCACCTTTGGATATGTGGATACCGCCTCGGTTTTCCACTGGATGTACAACGCCTATAATGCACCCTTGTCGGAGGATGGGCACGGGAACCTCATTCCCTTTGCCGTGTTTGCCCTTTTAATATGGAAACGACAGGAATTGATCCAGAATGATTTCAAGGCCTGGTGGCCTGCGCTGGCACTCATGGTTCTTGGCCTGGTGCTTCATGTACTTGGGTTCATGGTGCAGCAAACCCGTATTTCAGTGCTGGCCCTTTTTATCGGATGCTATGGTCTGATGGGATTCTGTTGGGGGAGGGGATGGTTGAAAGCGACTCTGTTCCCATACATTCTGTTCCTGTTCTGTGTTCCCATCGGTTCACTCGCCCAGCCGGTGACTTTTCCCCTGCGTCTTCTTGTTACAGAGCTTTCCGTGTCTTTTTGTCACCTCATCCTTCAGATCGATGTGATGCGGCAGGGCACGATCATCATGGGTGCGGAGGAGACTTTCACCTACGACGTGGCTGCCGCCTGCAGTGGCATGCGCAGCCTCCTGACCCTGGTGCCTCTGACCCTCGCCTTTGCCTTCATGGCTTACCGGACCTGGTGGAAACGTGGCCTGCTGGTCATGCTTTCGGTACCCCTGGCGGTCGCGGGTAACACGCTGCGGCTCATCTCGGTGATCTGCATCGGCGATGTCTGGGGGCATGAGACGGGCCTGCTATGGGAACAGAAACTGGGTTTTGTCACCTTCCTGGTGGCGATTGCGGGCGTGTTCATTGTGGATATATGGCTGAGGGAGCCCAGACTCAAACCCGAGGAGCCAGCCATATGAATAAAAAGTCGGGTATCATGCTGCTTGTGGTCCTTGGACTGGTTGCCCTTGCTGGGGGATTCCTCAGTTACTGGAAAACCCACCAGACCATGGGGAAACCGGGTGTGCGGCTGGTGGAGGATCCTGAGGCTGAAAAGCCACCCGTGCGACTTCCCGACTGGGTGCTCGAATACACAGGAAAAGATCTTGAGATCACAGTGGCTGAGAGGGAAGCCCTGCCTCCTGACACCACCATTACCCGGCGTCGCTTTACGCATCCCAATGGATTCTTCATTGATATTACGGTTGTCTTGATGGGGCTTGACCGCACCAGCATTCACAAGCCGCAATATTGCCTGACCGGAGCGGGTTTTCAGATTCAGGAGTCCCTTCCGGTGACCATCGACATGTCTCATCCTGTGAACTATGCGCTGCCAGCGATGAGGATCAAATCCACCAAGCTTATTCAGGGCGAAAAATACAGCGGCCTGCTCTACTACTGGTTTGTGGATGAGCAGCACGTCACAGAACAGCATTACAAGCGTATGTGGTTAATGGCCAAGGACCTTTTCGCAAGTGGTCAGATGCAGCGCTGGGCCTATGTGACGGTTTCTGCCTTTTCCGTGCCGGGAAACGAAGAGGAGGTGTTCAAGCATATGAAGCTCTTTATCAGGTCTGCCGTGCCCGTTTTTCAATCCACCTTGCCTCCTGGAATTGACTGGGAAAACCCATCGCCGGGGGAAGCCATACCTTAGCTTTGTATGGCCCGGTAGCTCTACCTGTCCCTATCATTGGACCCAGGAGAGGGTAAGCAGCCCGATCCAACTCAGGACCTGACATGCTGAGACGACAGCAACAGATTAGAAATCATATTCAACGACTCCTGGATGCCGCGCTCTTTGCTGCGGGTTTTTGGATCGCTCATGTATTGCGCAGTAATCAGGCCTTGCTTGGCGAGTTTGGATTGTTTTTGTTTGGTGCCTTTGGTGGTACCAGGGAAATTGAGCCTTTTGAAGATTTTTTACCGTTCTTCCTCCTGACCATCCCTCTTTCACTGGTATTGCTCCAGGCTCAGGGTTTTTACAGCCGTCCCCTCCTGGCCTCACGACGTTTGACGGCATGGCAGCTCCTGAAGGTATGTTTTCTCAGCACGGTTGCCTTGATCATGGGGGTCTTTCTGGCCAAGGTGCAACTGGCCCGGTCGGTTTTTATTCTTTTTGGCCTGGTCAGCTTCTGCCTTGTCTTTGTCAAGGAGGAGATGCTTCGCAGATATCTGGTTAATGCCCTTGGCGAGGCTCGACTTAAGCGCCGTATCATCCTGGTTGGCACGCCGGAGGATCTTGTGCAGGCAAAGTTGGACCTGTGTCTTGACGATGCAAAGGACATCGACGTCGTTGCGGATCTGGATATCAATGGGGTGGATGTGGCGGCGCTGGTGGAGCAGCTTCACACCCACTCTGCCAATGGCGTTTTGCTTGCCA
>JAAZXX010000587.1 GCA_014239995.1 Verrucomicrobiia bacterium | reverse complement strand
CTTCCCAAGGCAGCCGAAAAATCCACTGAGGGTTTTATCCTGAACAACCAGTCAGCAAGCCCAAAGGTGCACCCACCACCGATGATCAGAGCAAGAAACATACGTGTCGGCTTCTGATAGATCACATCCAACAGCCAGGCAGGACTCACCAGGAGGAATTGGAGATCCTCGGTAAATGCCGGTTTTTTCCCCTCGATGTGATGCCCGAGGAATTGGCCGATCCAGGCAATTACAAAGACGCACAAAGAGATAACAGGCAGGGAAAACGGGCTCGCCTCGACACTGATACACAGTGCACTCGCCATGAGTCCGAAAAAGAGCATGCCTATGAAACTACCGATGGAGAGAAAGAGATAGTAGATCAAGGCCAACCCGATGCATACAAGCCCAGCGTTCAATATGATGGAAAATTCATCAACCAGGGTCGACGGTATCTTGATACACCAAAGCAATCCAACCAGGCTGAGGGCAATCAATGGAACGCAGGCAAAGTGGATGAGACGGTTGACCGAGTCGCGATGAAATGCCTCGTATCGAGCAATAAGATTTTCTTTTTTGGACATGAGACTTAGAGGAAAAAATAGCAGTAAAACCGCCTATCGCCAAGTTGGTATCCAGTTCATGATGGGGTATTGAAGACATTCCGTTATGCATCATCCCTTACAACCATGATGACTTCTTCCCCATTCAGGCTGAAGGTTGTAACTCGGCATGTTTCACTCGCGCAGACCACAACCGGGGCAAACTCCCATTTTTTTTCTAATGAGTGCATGCATCGAGTGTCTTAATAGATGCAAGGACCCTTGAATCGTCTGATTTCACTTGAGTTTTGAAGCATTTGGCAACGCAATGAGCATCGTGGAAGCATCGGATCCAAGTCATGAGGAAAAGACACAAGCCGATGGCCTGGAGGCTCTTTTTGAGTCTTTGGAATCCCCATTACTCGCCTACGCCTATCGATTGACCCAATCGATAGAGACATCTCAAGACATTGTACAGGAGTCTTTTATGAAACTTCACAGACATTTCAAACATGTCAAGACCCCCAAACCATGGCTTTACCGTACGATTCACAATTTGGCCGTCAATCAACACAGGAAGGCAAATAGAACCTTTTCCATCGAGCAGACAAAAGCCCCAGACATCATCATATCGGCAGCAACAAAGGACCCTGAACTCCCACCGGATGAGTCCATCGTACACCAGGAGGCCCTTGGTCTCGTTCGGCTCAGCCTGAAGGCACTGGACGCGCGAAGCCAAAAACTGGTGTACCTCAAATTTGAAAAGGACATGTCCTACCGGGAAATCGCAAAGGAAACGGGATTATCGGTGAGCAACGTAGGGTATGTACTACATCATGCAATCAAATCATTGGCATTGGAATTGAAGAAGATAGGTGTTTCAGAATGAAGGATTCCACGCCCCATCACGAGGACATCGAAGTCAGGTTGACCGCCTATTTACTGGGCGAGCTCGAGGAGCAGGATGCGAAGGAAATCGAGGCCAAGTTGAAAGATAGCGCACCACTGAGGGCCATCCTTCAGGAGTTAAAAACGTCCGTATCGCTCTTGCGCAAGGCAACCCACCCACCAGAGAAATCGCTTACTGCTGAAACGGACATTCCCTCGAGGCTCTGTCCGGACCGGCGGGAAGCCCTTCTTCGAGCCCTGCGCCACAGCGATGTTATTCAGGAAACCCACCAGGGCAGTCCAGTCAATCGTGTTCCGTGGTTTGTGCCCATGGGCTTGGCTGCCATGCTGATTGTCTCCCTTTCCGCCTACAGCTTGATGATCCAAATGCAGCAGCTTGCGCATGACTCACGCATGTTTGCCAGCGCAGACTCAGGCATTTCAGAAGTCAGTGAAGCGTCGAGTGCTCACTTGAAGGAGTCTTCACCTGCCAGGATTCGATCCAAAGGAACCTCGGAATGGGATTGGGAAGGAATCCCGGAGACAGCTCTGCATGCGGATTTAAGATCAGATGGAGAACCCGTTTCTCATGACTTGGCGCATACTGCTGAACCTGATATGAGCGCCACTCATCCTTCGGCACTTACAGGTATGGCAGCAACGACTGAGGATACTCCCATGCCCATGTTGAGCCGTTCCCCTGAAGCAGCCAGCGGAGGTTCTTCATCGGTGCAAAAATACGGGATCGTGCCTGCTCCCCCGGCCAGTGAGGAGGTGGAGCCGCCATCCAAGCCCCTTGAACTTTCCTTCCAACAAGCTCCCGAGCGAGCCAAAATTATAGGAAATGCAGACAAAAAGGACACCTTGCAAGCCTTGGTAGATCAGGAGATCCCGGATCAAACCCAAGCCTTCTCGAGTAAATCACCCGCTTTTGGGATTGAGTATCAGGAAGGCTTGTCTGCGACAGTGGCACCCAAAAAACAACTGATCACGCACCAGGAAATTGGGCGTGAGGGCCTCTTGGATACGTCACGTCCATCCGTGGATACCGGCACCACCTTGGAGACGAGAAGTCTGAATCAGGATGCTGCGTGGTATTTGAATGACAACCAGATAAAGGAATCCCCCGATGTTTCCAGCGAGATACGCATGTATTCACAAGCCCCAGCGTCTATTTCAGCACCAAAAGAAAGCGCCGTGGAGAAAACTCCCCAGCAAGACGTCAGCACCCACAGCCTTAGGGAGAAAAGGATCGATCCAGTCCATCCGTCGGTCAGCGGTGAGCCATCGCCTGCATCCATGGGCCTTTCCATCCAGGATCGAGGCCAGATAAGCCGTTTTTCCAGGGCATACGCCACGGACGATCCCGCAGCCGATCGAAAGCCACGCCCGGTTGCAGGCTCAGGAACTGAACAGGGAGGCCTTGGAGGATACGGAGGAGAAATGGATACTGCCCCCCGAGGAGACTCAACTTTAATGCCAGGGCATCCAGATAAGGA
>JAAZXX010000586.1 GCA_014239995.1 Verrucomicrobiia bacterium | reverse complement strand
GGCTCAGGATGTTTATACGAGCACCGCGATGGGTATCCCTGTGCTGTCAACACCATCAATGCGGGAGACCAGATCGTTGGAGAAATTCATCACGTGAAAGATATCAATGGCTTGTGGCGCTACCTGGATCCCTACGAGGACTGCGTACCCCATGATTTCACACGTTCGTTATTTGTAAGATGCGTGGTGCCGATCACTGACACCCAATCCCAGACCAAACCTTGTTGGATGTATTTTTGGAACCAATCCATCTCGGGTCTACGCATGATCCATGGCGGAGATTATCGTGAAAGAAAATCTAAACCGTTGATTTGATGCTCTTTCCCCTCTATAACCCCCCCCTGAACAGAGTTTAAGCGTTTATCAAATGAGCATTCTAATTGTTGGCACCACTGCACTGGACTCCATCAAGACACCACAGAGCGAGAATCCTCGACTGCTTGGAGGATCCGCAAGCCATGCGGCTGTTGCTGCAAGTTTCTTCGCGCCCGTGAGCCTTTTAGGAGTCGTTGGTGATGACTTTCCAGAGGAGTACATCACACTTTATAAAAAGCACAAAATCGACCTTGCAGGTCTTGAGAGGGCCCCAGGTAACACCTTTCACTGGGAAGGTGAATATGAGGTCAACATGAACAACCGACAGACCCTGGAAACCGACCTGGGTGTGATCGAGAATTGGGCACCAACCCTCAGTGACAACCTGTGCAGACAACCTTTCGTCCTGCTTGCCAATTGCGCGCCCCAACTCCAGCACCATGTTTTGAGGCAAACCAAGGAAGCGCGTTTCGTGATAGCTGACACCATGGATCTCTGGCTGAATATTGCACGTCATGAGCTTGAGTCATTGTTGAAGGAGATCGATTGCCTTGTCCTGAATGACAGTGAAGCTCGACAATTGATGGAAGAGGACAACGTGGTGCTTGCCGCCCAGCAAATACACCGGTATGGGCCGAAGTATGTCATTGTCAAAAAAGGCGAACATGGTTCTGTTCTTTCCGGACCCAACGGACTTTTCCTTGCCCCAGCTTTCCCCTTGAACAAGGTCATCGACCCTACTGGTGCGGGTGATTCTTTTGTAGGAGGACTGGTTGGTTATCTCGCAAGCCACCCTGGGGAGGTGGAGACAAACCTGCATCAGGCAATCATACACGGCAGCGTGACAGCTTCCTTCTGCTGCGAGGGTTTTGGCTTAGCCGCCACCACGGAGATTTCAATGGCAGATATCCAGCAACGCATGGAGGCCTTGAAATCCATGGTCGCATTTTAGGGGTCCAAAGACGCATCGCCTCGCTCATCCACCAAAAACCGCGGGGAGAAAAAACGGGGCCCCTATGTGAAAAGCATCGCGGGCTCTGCCTTCAGTCCCATCATGCGTCCACCTTCCCAGGCCGGATGCTGACATCCATTTTTCCAGCGGCATGCCCGATACAGGGTCGCAAATGTAAAATCAGGAGCCGATTCACCCTGTCCCCCTACCAGTTCACTTCCCCGGCGCACATTGTCCTGCATCCATGCAGGATGCAGGAGATGGAAAGGATTGCGTGTCACCTCCCCAACATGAAAAGAGGTTCCAGCGACCATCTCTGCCACGTCTTCCTCACTGGAGGCGACCATGAGGTTGGGTTCTTTCATCGCACCCCAATATTCCGTTTCCACCACCCAGGAAGCGAAACTCGACGGCAACCCTTTCAAAGCGTCCATCACCAGGTAATGAACTCCGATATGGGTTGAATTCCAGTCATTGGCATGAGGTACAAAAATCATATCAGGCTCTTGTGTCTTGAGTATTCTCTCAATGACATGGACATCGACCTGCCAAGATTCCGGATCACTCTGTCGACGCTTCAGGTTGATTCCCTCAAGCCCGTTGTGAGCCGTGGTGATAAGGTCAAAACCCATGAAATCACAAGCAGCATGGAGTTCCTCCAGGCGAGCAGCCTGCCGTTCGTGATGACTGCCCTGCGTTACGGCAACATTGGAAATCCTGAAGCCTGATTCCTTGAGGAGTCTAAGGGCAAGCCCCCCAATGATACATTCGTCATCCGGGTGTGGTGAAAAAATCAGAGCCTTGGGTGCATGCTCCTTCAAAACAGGTCGTTCCCGCCTTGTCAGTCCGCCATGCTGGATGCCTTTTCCTTCTCGAAACGCCCTGGCGTATCCGGCGACCAACTGGGTATATGGGTTGTTCATCATGCCATCCTTATCCTGCTCTTTTTTTCTTGGTAATTGCCCCTGCTATTGACGGTAATGCGCAAGGAAACCAGGTTCCTTGCCGGCAAGATCCTTCTGCCGCTGTCCTGCCAGGAGTTGTCCATAGACGCAGAGATCCCGTGTCATCGCATCGAGCTTACCCAACAGGACATCCGAGACCACCACATCGCCCTCGATGTCCGTCTTGTCCTGGAAACTGACACCGTAAGGGAGGGGCCAGGCATAGCATTGGCGCATGACGGTGCGCATTTGATCAAATACAGTCAATCCCTTCTCGTGGGAACCTACAATCGAACCGAATAATTTCCCTGCAAATTCGTTCCAGAAGTGATCCAGGAAATTTTTCAGGGCACTGCTCATGCTTCCATGGTAATCCGGTGTCCCCAGCACAATGACATCCGCGACCTGCACACGTTGCTTGAGCTGGGCGTATCCCGTTCCCGAGAAGGCGCTTTGAACGTCAAACAATGGGAGGTCAATTTCGGTGTAATCAAACAAATCAACATCACAACCCGCCTTGGCGAGTTGTTTTCCCAGATGTTTTACAACGGTACGGGTGGTGGACTTGGGACTGCGGTTTCCCACTACTAACAGCACCTTCAAACAGGATGTCGCACTGGATTGTGTCATGTGAGGAACATTCCAGCATGCCTCTTTTGAGGTATCAAGAAAGTTCATTGACCTTGTGGGACGCTTTATTCA
>JAAZXX010000585.1 GCA_014239995.1 Verrucomicrobiia bacterium | reverse complement strand
AAATACGTTTCCCCACCCCCGTGCGTCGCTTGTGGTATTTGAAATAGCCCACTTGAAGCATAACCGAAAGGGCCTCTGCGACAAAAACGCCACCGGCAATGACCAGAATAAGCGGTTGATGGATCAGCACGGCAATGATCCCGAGGGCTCCCCCCAGGGCAAGGGAGCCGGTATCTCCCATGAAAACCTGGGCTGGATGGCAGTTGTACCAAAGGAAACCAACCGAGGCACCGAGCATCGCTGCACAGAAAATCGTCAACTCGGAGGCACCTTCGACATAAGGCACCTGCAGATACTCGGACCATTTAACATTCCCCGCGATGTAGGTCATCACCAGAAAAACACCCGTAACGATGATGGTGCACCCAATGGCAAGGCCATCCAGTCCATCAGTCAGATTCACCGCATTAGAGCCCCCCATGATCGTCAAAAGAGTCAAACCAACCCCCAGGAAGGCAACCCCCTGAAGGATAGGGGTCTTCAGGAACGGAACCGTAATATCCTCAATGAGAGGGCGTGTCGCAGGTATGTAATAGAGATATGCGGCCACGGCACAACCCAAGGCCATTTGAACCCAGAGTTTGACTTTGGATTGGACTCCTTCCGCATCCTGCCGGGTGACCTTCAGGTAGTCGTCATAAAAACCAAGGGCGGAAAGAACAATCAATGACAACAGGCAGAGCAGGATCATGGTATTTAATTGCGCCCAGAGCAATACAGCCAAGTCCATCGAAAGCACAATCAGGATCCCCCCCATGGTGGGCGTTCCACGCTTGTCTGTCACTCGCACGGTTCCACCTGCCTGCTCGGATTTATCTGCGTAGTATTGTCGAAATTTCAGAGCCTTCAACCATGAGATCACCCGTGGAGCCAGGATCCAGCTGAATAGCAGAGCGGTCATCGCTGCCGCGATACTTCGCACCGAGATATAGCGAAAAATACGGATAGGGGATAGCGGATCTTCCAGGGAGGTTCCCTTGATCCATTCCAAAACGAGTTCGTGCAGGTAATAAATCATGCGACTATACTTCCAACGCCCATGGCGGGTTTGTCCAGGATCTGCTGTTCCATTGCCCTCCCGCAACTTACGGAACCCTCAATACGGTCCTTCCCTGTACGGGTGGAACTTGCAAGCCCTCCCTTACCTCCTTCGACAATCGCCCTCGAGATGCATTCCAGGTGAGCACCTCGGGACCCCTTCAAAAGAAGTTGGTCATCAGGTTCCAAGATGCGTGGAAGCGCATTCACGGCCGCATCCAGTGTCGCGTAGGAGAGGCACCTGGCATGGGCACGGGCACTCACGTGCGCGATCCATTCGCTCCCGCCCTGCCCCCCCCCCACCAGCAAGTCGAAGGCGTGGTTGACAGCGGCATCCGCCAACCTCTGGTAAACCTCATTCGCATGGTCACCAAGCTCATTAAGGTCCCCCAGGAGCATGATGCGACGTCCCCCCTGTGTGCTGATCTTGCGAAAAGTTTCCATCGCTGCCAGGACAGAGTCCTCGTTGGCATTATAGGCGTCATTCCAAATCGTGTATTTGTCTGTTTGGATCATCTCCATCCGCATGGATGGCATCTTGGCAACGGACAATCCCTGCACAATTTTTTCCGGAGAAACTCCCAGTTCGAATGCCGTGGCAAAGGCCATGCCTGCGTTGAGGGCCTGATGGCAACCCGGGATCGGAATGCGAAAGTCAACCTTCACTCCCAAGCCCCTGTGACGAATCACACATGCCGTATGGTCGCGTTCCATGGCGCATTGGCTTATTTGCCAATCAGCATCTTCCCTGAATCCCACCGAAACGATCCGCGCAGAAGTCCGTTGACAGCAGACACGGAACCAGGGTGAGTCGGCATGCATGTAAAACACACCGTCAGTGGGAAGCAATTCGGCCAACCATCCCTTTTCAGCTGCCACGGCATCAACCGATCCAAAATGCCCTAGATGACCTCCGCTGATGGATGTAATGATCCCTATCTGTGGATGCACCATGCGGGTTAAATGTTCGATTTCACCAGGGTGATTCGTGCCAATTTCCATGATCACCACCTGATGATTCGACTCCATTTGGAGGAGGCTGATGGGAATACCTACATCATTGTTGTAACTTGCAGGACTGGCCAGCACATCGAGCTCACTGGACAAGGCAGCTTTTAGAAATGCCTTCGTAGAGGTCTTTCCGTTGGAACCCGTGATACCAACCACGGGAACATCAAACCGGCGTCGATGCCAACGTGCGAGGCGTCCCATGGACTGACGCACGTCAGATACGTCGATCATTGGAAAAGGGGGTAATCCAGGGTGCAGTGATGGGCGATGAACCATGGCACAAGTCAAACGGGAAACCAATTCCGGGGTCAGAAAGTGATGCGCATCAAAACGATCACCTTTCAGTGCTAGAAACAACGCACCCGTCTTGATTTGCCTGGAGTCCGTACAGATTGCCTGGACCCTCGATTGACTATCGGCATGAAAAAGACGGCCTCCGCAAGCCTCAACTGCATCCTGGAGAAGGAAAGGTTTCATGTTCAGCGGATCCTCCTGTCCAAGATGGCATAGGGCCATCTGCAGGCTGGGATGCTCAGCGGGTCCCATGCACAGGTGATACCACTGGATGAAAGCACAGCAACACGGTCATGATCCGTTGTCCATTCTGTGCGAACAAGCCCTTTGGAGGTATGGCCGGAAGAGGGAACGAAACGAAAACCAGTCTTCACCTTCGGGCCATGCTGCGCCCCTCCGATGATGGAACCACAGTGTGTCTCAAGGGAGTGGATTGCAAACGTTGATTCCAGTGTCTTGTGCATAAACGCAAAATCAGCCTCATGGTGAATACTGCGCGGGCATTGCCTGGGTTTGAACCATGAGGTCCTTAGGCATTTTTTCTGTCGGCTGATACCATTCGCTTGGCTTCAGATTCAAA
>JAAZXX010000584.1 GCA_014239995.1 Verrucomicrobiia bacterium | reverse complement strand
GATCCCTGTGCTCGGAAATATCAAAGGTTGTCAACTGAATATTCTCCTGATCGCTGCGACTTTCGGTGGCCCTTGCGTTCCATGTTGTAAGACCAGGCGCGTTGAAGCGTGCAATTTCCTCGCCGTTGAGATAGCCAACAAACCCATCATCACATCGAATACGCAACAGTAGTCGTTGATCTTCTAGTTCTTCCAGACTCCCTAATTCAAAGGGGAAGCGAAGATACACGGAAGTGGCTTTACCGTGCATCTGGGATTGAAAATCAAAGGAATCATGGATGAGCTTTTCATAACCACGATCCATCTCATATCCAGCGCCATTGCGACCCTCCATCCAATCCGAATCATCAAACCCTGGCTTGAACCAGTCTTCATCATGAGCACTGTCGACAGGCACCAGGGCTCGCCCTGGAAACGCACCGTCGAGAATTGGCTGGGACTTCCCTCCCTGCATAACCTGTGTCAGGGCGGCAATCTTCTCCAATCCCTTTCCCGCATCACCAGTCTTCCTTTCAAAACTCCCTTCCCATCCCTCGTAAAAATCAACCACAGTCCCCTCGTAAAGCGTTCCCTCTGAACTACCGAACTCCCTCTCAAGAAGTGGAGCCTTTACCGTTTCCACATGACAATAAATACCAAGGTTTTTGCCATTAACGGTCATTTTCGCGTAGGCACAGCGCGATGATGGCGAGCCAACAGCATCAAAAAAGGCATATCCCATGAATTGATTCATCAGGGTGACGTCCTGTTTATTGTTATTGAAGGTCAAATTATTCAAGCCACCAATGGTTTGATCCTCATCAAAGAGGTCCAATTTCACCTTCAGCGAAGGACGATTGGTATCCTGCGAACCAATAAAACCCTTTTTGCGAATACCAACCCTTGGAAAGTTCCTCCCATCAATCGTGACACTTGCCTCAAAATAGTCGTAAGGAGAAGGAGGCGGTTCAAACTGACGGCTCGGCTGAAGGGCCTGAAAGAAATTCCTGGATTGAAAACGCAATCTATCCCATTGGTCCTCCGAGACCTTGATATCTACCTCAACGACCCGATCGACTGGAAACAAATCATCCAGTTTGAGGGGGTTCACCGCGGCATCAACGGTGCTGTTCGATATTGCCAAGGCGAGCAAAGGCACATAAATGGAGATCTTCATAATAACAGTTCGTTGGATACACTGATGCAACTACAATTGTTTCAAGCGATGGATGAAAACCCGCCTACCCACAAAAATATAGCTGGCAATTGCTGATCAGATCTATAGATCGGATCATCGCGCACCCGATATAAAACGCAGGAGGGAAAAATATCCTGACCGCATTTGCGATTGAATACTGTGTCCCATGACCTTGACAACAGATCCTGGATTGGGAATCCCCGAATTTGTCACTTGAAGTAAGTCATATGGAATTCCTCCCACTCCCTGCGGATTACTATAAGTTCAGACGGATTACGATCATCGAACTGTTGACTTTTTGCGCATGAATATCACGATTGAAAAGATGAAAACTCGCTTGAGATTAATTTGCATCCTGTGCCTGGTAGCAGGGTCTATCGGGGTGAAGGGGGCAGGCCGTTTGCCTTTTGCAACGGCCGAGGAGGTGGGAATGGACCCCTCAAAGCTACGTAAGGTGAAACAGGCAGTGGGAGAACATCTGGACCAGGATCACCTCGCAGGTGCCGTGACCATGGTCCTCCGTCAGGGTAAAATTGTCAGCCTCGAGGCCCATGGATGGCAGGACCTGGATTCCAGGCGCCCCATGCAGACAGACACCCTTTTTCGTATTTATTCCATGACCAAACCCATTGTTTCAGCAGGTGTCATGATGCTGGTCGAAAAAGGGGAAATCAAACTCGATAAACCCATTGCGGATTATCTGCCCGAACTTGAAGACTTGCAGGTATACCAATCTGGATCTTTGACAGCCCCAAAGCGTCCACCGTCAGTGCGCGATCTCTTGCGTCATACCGCCGGTTTCACCTATGGACTCTTTGGCGATTCCATGGTGGACCGACAATACAGACAGGCGCGATTACTCGATGAAGCCAACGATTCCAAGACCTTCCTTGACAAGGTCGCCAAACTGCCTCTTGTCTACCATCCAGGCTCGCAGTGGGTCTACAGCATTTCTGTCGATCTTCAAGGGGTGCTTATCGAACGCGCTTCAGGTAAATCCCTTGATCGCTATCTCAGGGAACACTTCTTTGAACCTCTTGAAATGCCGGATACGGGTTTTTACGTACCACCTGAAAAAAGGCATCGATTCGCGACTTATTACGGTGAAGGTCTGGAATCCGTTGAATCTAACGAGCAAAGTGCCTACCGTTTTCCTCCGCGCTTTTTCTCGGGGGGTGGTGGACTCGTTTCCACCGTGGAGGACTATGCACATTTCCTCCAAATGTTGCTGAACGAGGGTAAACTTTTTGGAAGGAGAATCTTAAAGAAGGCAAGCATTGAGGAAATGACGCGCAACCAACTGGAGGAGCCAGCGTTTCCCATCGGTATAGGCGATCGTCGTGATGGCTTTGGCTTCGGACTGGGTTTTTCCGTCGTCACGGCCCCATCGGGTTACGACCCGGACGCCAGGGTAGGTGAGTATGGCTGGGGGGGCATCGCAAGCACCCATTTCTGGGTTTCTCCTGACGATGCATTGGCTGTCATTACCATGGAACAGACCCAACCCTACAACTGGAACCTGGAACGCGGGCTGAAAGGCATCATTTACGGAGCCATCAAGAAGCCCCTTACGCCATGATAGCCTGCATGGCTGGAAAAGCCTGAATTTCTTCGAGCAAGGACTCAGCAGACTCTTTACAAAGAGGTGTCAACGGGGATCTCACCGGCCCACAATCGAGGTCAAAAAGACGCATCAGCAGCTTGGCCGAGGGGAGAAAACCCGAGTGATCCAAACGGTCCACCAGGCGAAC
>JAAZXX010000583.1 GCA_014239995.1 Verrucomicrobiia bacterium | reverse complement strand
CGGTCCCTTGTAAAATTGAAGATCCTCTTGAGCTGGGGTTGTCGAACTGGTTTTGAGGCAACATTTATGTCTACAATCAAGTTGCAAAATTTACAACAGCGTTGTATTCATGCGTATAGAAATATTTTTTATTAATATTATTTCGCGGCGCTCCAAATTACCTGCGCTTGAATTAAATGACAGGATTTAATGGAATTTGAATTACTAGATGAGCGAGTTGTGATCCGTGGTTTTGATGAAATCACTGCTTCAAACGCCAGCCTGTTCAAAGATGAAACTCGAAGCCGGATTCGTCCTGAGCACAGGATTCTGGATATTCACATGTCGGCTGTAAGAATACTCGACAGCAGTGGTCTTGGAGCGCTTATTGCGTTGCACAAATTCATGTGTCTTCAAAAAGGTGTGGTGCGTATTTTAAACCCCACACCAGTTGTTGAACAGGTTCTTGAGCTCACGCGGTTGAACCGGCTCCTGGAAATCATAAAGCTTTAAACCCTTCCTGCAAGCAAGCGCCTGATGTCCGCGTATTCTAACCCAACTTTTCATGTTCGGTTTGACTGTGCCGTCCATGCTTCACGCAAGCCTGTGCGGGAAATGGTTGGATTCCTCAAGGGCCTTGGATTTGATGCAGTTGGATGCTCTGCTTGGGAGGTCGCCCTCCAGGAGGGCGTGAACAACGCGATCCTGCATTGCCAAAAGTGTTGCAACGCACATCGACAGGCCCTTGTGCTTGAGGCGGTGGCGCAAAGCGATTATGTGGAGGTTGTCCTGCATGACCACACACAGGGATTCGTCTGGCCTAAAGCCAGCGAACTTCCTGCCGAGCAAAGAGAGAGTGGACGTGGAGTCTACATGATTCAGCATCTTGTGGATTACTCCGACTACCTCAGGGGAACCCAATCCAACCGTCTTATTCTTCGCAAAAACAGACCTCGTGCCCAGGCTTTCGAGCTTGGTGAAAAAACGACGGAAGAACTCACAGGCTACTATCAACAAAAACTTGATGAAGCAGACAAAGCCCTGCTCGACATGCATCAAGAGCTTTCATCCTGCTACGAGAGCCTGTCAGCTATTTTTAAGTTTGGAGCGGACTTAGGTAAACTGGATGGTATCAGAAACTTCACCGATCGCCTTCTTTCGCAGTTGATAACAATCATGGAGGCTGATTGCTATATATTACGCACCATTGATTCAACACGCACATTCATGGTGACCTACTCGCGTTCCTCGACTGAATTTAATCTTCCTCCTATCAAATGGGGGGTAGATGGCGGTTCCCAGTTGCTGGAGTCACGGGCGATCACGAATCGAAAAGACATCCTGCTTGATACCAGGGGTGACTCTCTTGACCCCGATGATCCCCTGAATGTTTTCAAAGCCAACTGCATACTGGTGCACCCGATCCAGGTCGGAGAAGAACTCATTGGTGTCCTCAGTGTCGGTGCTTCCCATGCCAAGGAACCCTTTACTTCGTTTCAAACCAATGTGATGCACACCTTTGCGGATTTTCTGGCCCTGCAACTGATCATTGACTCAGGGCAGGAGGAACGCATTGAGTTTGGAAGGATTTCAAAGGAACTTGATATTGCCAGGGATATTCAAAACTCTCTGCTGCCTCACGATTCATCTGATTTTGATGGGTTTAGCCTGGCTGGAGAATGTATTTCTTCGAGCAATGTCAGTGGGGATTTCTTCGATGTGATTCCTCTCGGAAGGAATCGACAAAAAGTACTTCTGGTCATTGCGGATGTCATGGGTAAGGGCGTGCCGGCATCTATATTTGCAGCCATCTTTCGAAGCCTCGTTCGCGCATCGGTTGAGCTTTTTGAACGGCCCGCTGAACTGATGCAGAAACTGCACAGGGTCATGTATGATGATTTATCAGGTGTGGACATGTTCATTACTGCGCAATTGGCCTTCTGTGATCTCGAAAAGCGTGTCATGCGTGTCAGTAACGCCGGGCATTGCCCACTGTTGCTCTCGCACACGGGAACTTTGCTTCCCTCTGACCATGTGGCACCGGATGGTTATCCGCTCGGAGTGTTCAAGCATCCTGAGGTTGATGAAATAGAATTGAACATACCCAAGGGATGTAGAATGCTGATGTATACAGACGGGCTTGTGGAAACTTCGGAAGAGATGATTGGCAAGGAGTCTGCGGGGCAAAAAAGACTCAGCCAATGGTTTGAGGATACCCGAAATTCCGAGCAAAAGGCAGCGGCATTTAGAACCTCCCTCAAACGCCTGCTCAAAGCATCGAATGAAAACCAACTGAGGGATGACCAGACATTCATTTTGCTGGTGGAAAATTGATTATGCACCGAATTCTGATAGCGGATGATGAACCACATATGCTGAAGTTTATCGAGTTTACCCTTCGTAAGGGGGACTTTGACATCTACAAGGCATGCAATGGAGAGGAGGCACTTTTACTGGCCAGAAGACATCAGCCTGATGTGATTGTCATGGATGTATTAATGCCAGGTATGGACGGTGTCATGGCTTTGAAGGAACTTAAAAGAGATGATGTGCTTAAAGATGTTCCCGTGATCCTATTGACGGCACGAGGTTACACCTTGGACTCAGATCAAGCCCTTCGTGCCGGTGCTGCGAGCTATCTGACAAAACCATTCAGTCCTACCGAGCTGTTGCGTCAAGTGCTGCAACTGGCTGAATCTGGGCGCTCGGATACCGCATCAGCATAGGTCGTGGATCTCTTCCGTGGCATGGATATTCATATTGAAAATCTCCGTTTCAGCTGGTCGGAATCGGGTTTCGAATTGAATATCCCATCCTGGCGCATTCCTGCGGGTCGCTCAGTGGCCATTGTGGGCCCAAGTGGTTCGGGTAAAAGTACGCTATTGCGTTGCATAAATCTTTTGGAAATGCCTACTGAAGGTGAAATATCTTTAAACGGGGAACCGCTACTATTTAAA
>JAAZXX010000582.1 GCA_014239995.1 Verrucomicrobiia bacterium | reverse complement strand
ACCCGGGTGCAACGCTACGAATCCAAGGATGGTCAAACGGTGACCGAGCTTTGGGAGGTGGTCGGTGGCAGGCATGTCATCCCGCCCCGCAGCGTTATGCGTGAACGCATAATCCAGTGGATGCTCAGCCGCTCGAAACCCCAGTAGACGCCACCTCCATGCCACCCATCACCATGGGGAGATGCCTGCCGTGAGCGACCGGCCCTCATTTTGATGCTGTCCCGTGTGGATTTCCTGATAGGCTGTGGGTGTGTGAAGAACTTTCGATACGTCCAATGGTTCACTGGCCTGGGTTGTCTGCTGCTTGCGGGACACGTGGGTGCGGCAAGCTCCCAGCCGAGTTCCCCTGCCGCCTTCTTTGAGGACACGCGGATCTGGGACCTCCGGTTGACCGTGTCCCCAGGGGATCATGACAGGCTGGATCCGGGACGTGGACGAGGGTTTGAATATGTGCCCGCCACGGTCACCCTCGCGGGCCAGGTGCTTGAGCGGGTTGGGCTGCGCTACAAGGGCAATTCGAGTTTTTCCACGGCAAGGGGGATTCCCAAGAAGTCTTTCAAGATTGATTTCAACCGGTTTGAAAAGGGACAGACTTTCCTTGGCCTGGCCAAGCTGAACTTCAACAATAACGTCCTGGATCCCTCCCAGCTGCGTGAGGTCCTGGCCTATCGGCTCTGGCGTCAGCTGGGTCTGCCGGCCTCCCGCACCACCTTTGCCCGGGTGACCCTGCAGGTGCCGGGGCGACATGATGGGCAGTTACTAGGCCTTTACGTGGTCGTGGAACAGGTGAACCGGGGTTTCCTGAGGGATCGTTTTGGCTCAGACCAGGGCCTGCTGCTCAAGCCCGAGGGTGGCCTTGAAATGCCTTACCTCGGCGAGGTCATGGCACCCTATGAGCGGGTCTATGTGCCCAAGACCGAGACGTCATCAGCCCTCATCCAGCGCCTGATGGATTTTACCCGGCTGGTGCATCGGGCTGATGATGCCACCTTCAGTGCCCGGGTTGCTTCCTTTGTGCATCTCGGTGACCTGGCCAGATTCACCGCGGCGCACGTGGCCCTGTCTCATCTCGACAGCTTCCTGCTGCGCGGTCACAACTTCTACCTCTACCTGCCCGAGCCTGGGGGGCGCTTGACCTGGCTTCCCTGGGACCTCAACAGCACCTTCGCGGGACACCGCTCGGCAGGCAGCCCAGAGCAGCAGTATGACCTGAGCGTGACACATCCCTTTGCACCGGGGCATCGGCTGCTTGAGCGCTTGATGTCCCTGAAATCGTTTCGGGACCCCTTTCAACAGGCCCTCAAAGCCATGGCGGAGGGCCCCTTTTCAGTCGAGGGCATGGCGGACGAGATGGCGGTTTTGAGAGATGCAGTGGAGGCCACGGTAAGGGAGGATCCCTACACGGATTACCCTGCCTTCGTTGAACACTTTGAGCCCATCAAGGAGGTGCCTGCGAAGCATACACCCGGTGGTTTCCGTGTGATTCGGAAGCCCCTGTTGCGTGTTTTCATGACCCGGCGGCATGCGTCCATGAGGGCCCAGTGGGCAGGCGAGCGCAAGGGGTATGTGCCGGGGCGTGGTCGGCGTCCCGGTCGCTCTGGAAAGCCTTGAACAAGGTGAGGCAAGAGGTCCTGCCTTGATGCAAGGAGCCGCCCGGGATGGTATCCTCACATTTTTTACGGGGGCAAAGGCGCGGTCTTGCCAGATGGCGGCAGGTTGGGTTTCGCAGATACCCGACTGCCGCATGCTTTGCTTCCACGGAGATGCGGCATCACTGGCAGCGAATCCTCTGGATGCCTCCAAACGCGACCTTGAGGCCACCCGGACTTTTGGGTTTAATGGCCCCATGAAGTGCCGTGTCAGCAAAGGATATCAAGTGGCTTCCCCGCAATCGACATCGAGTGCAACGGGTTTCTCCATCGGTTCCAGGGACGAGGGCTCATGGGTTTGTCTGTGCGGTCCTGCGACCGTGCCACTGTTCGTGGTCACGCTGTTCCTGATGTTTTTGGGAGTATCCCGACCGCATGGCGAGGCGGTGCGCCGTGTCCAGGAAGGCTTTGGATTGATCGCGCACTGGCCGTTTGACCATGATTATTCCAGTACGGTGAACAATAAGCTCTACCAGGGAAAGCCCATTGGCGGTGCCTCGGTCCGGATCACCCGCGACCCTGCGCATGTCAGGCGGGGCGGGGGTGCGCTGCGCATTGACAGTCATGCGGGAACGGGTTCCCCGGCCTTTGTTTCCATCCGGAATCCGCTTTTTGGACGTCACAACGCCGAGGTGTTCACCGTGGTGGGCTGGTATCGTTTTGAGGACCTTTCCGGGGACGGCTCCGATGAGCGGAACTTTGTCTGGGAAACCCGGCCAGGCTACTCCCTTGCCTTTGGTCTCCGTGATGCGGAGGGAAAACGGGATGCAGAGTGGTGGTTTCAAACAGGGGGACACCAGACGATCAGTGACACGACCGGCCCCCTCATCGAACCCGGGCAGTGGCATCACTCGGCCATGGTCTGGAACCAGCCCCGGGGCCATTGCCTTTTTTATCACGACGGTGTCCTTCGCGATAAGGTGAGCCTGTCGCGGGAGGATGCGCTTGAGGAGATGAGCGGGTTTCATATTGGCAATCACCGCGAAGGGAATGGTCGTCGCGACTGGGACGGTTATCTGGACGACATGGCCGTCTTTGACCTTGAACTCACCGCGACCCATGTAAGGGCACTGGTGCAGGGGCGGCATCGTGGAGAACCCGTTCATGCGGGCAACCTGCTGGAGCTTGTTCCACCTACGGGATCCCAGGTCATGGTTGCGCGGACGGCCGATTTCAAGGCCCCCGTGCCACTCTGGAATGGCATGCGTTCCCAGGGGCCACTGGTGGGGCATCTCAGCGATCACTCCGCCGTGGTCTGGGCACGGGTGCCCGTCGAGGGAACCTATGCGCTGGAA
>JAAZXX010000581.1 GCA_014239995.1 Verrucomicrobiia bacterium | reverse complement strand
ACACCAAGCCGGCAGATGCCTGGTGCCTGATCTTCACAAGTAACATGCATGGCAGCAGACCTATGCATCCAAAATATGGCGGGCCTTCCATGATCGAGTGTCATCCTCATGGGCCCTGAATCACGTGTCCGGTAATGATGCTTGCTGGGGTGTTTCAACCCATGCTAATAGAGTTTTTTGGAGATGAAACCAACAAACCCTTTGGATTCAGCGACCATCACTTGGGTGTGCCTGAAGGGACAGGTAACAGTGTCCGGCCTTGATCAAAGCAGCCTCTCCATGGGGAAAATCACGACATCGATGGATTTTGAAAAAAGGATTTTTGGTGAAAATGCCTTCGCCTCCATTCCATCCAGCAGCGTGTTTTCCTTGATGGAAAGATTGCATTTTTCCAATCCCCATCTGGGATGGTGTATTTCGGTGCGGTAAAGGCCTCCCGATCCGCTTTGACTGTAAAGACAGTAGCGCTCTGTGGCCCACCATTCGAAGGAATTCCGTTCAGTCTCGAAGGTTTCCGTTGGCTCATATTCAGCGTAAAAACGGTGGTGGTTTCGTCGGTGGATGCAGGTGTAGCAGTTCTCTTTTTGTTCAATATGCAGTGCTGCCATGTGGTAGGGGAGATGATAAAGGGCTCTCGCCAGGCAGACGGCTAGAAGTTTAGGCACGTCCAGGCTGAAGAACCATACACCGGGTTTGTCCTTATACCTCACGTAGGTTCGAACGTTGATCTCAGGAAAATCCCGGATCCAGCTTGGTGATGGCAGGCCCCGTCGTTTGATGGCATTCATATCGAACGGCACAATGCCAATCCAGGCCTTCCCATCAAAAAGATCCACCTCCAAGGCGCTTGGAATCCTGTCCCGGATCCATTGAGGATCGATCTGCCAATGGACAAAAAGTAGATTTTTCCATGATTGCTGGATGACCCATGGACGCTTTGGCAGGGGCCATGGACGATGAGTGACCTGTTTAAATGTGGGATGCTGCATAAAGCGGCTCAAGTTGCATATATTGCTTGGTTACAGGCTGTCGAAGCCCTGAAAGGTAACCTTCCATGGTCTTGTCCGTTTGGAAAACGTTTTCTGGTTTAACCCTTTGACTGGAAGTGCAGCTCCTGGCAAAAAAATGGAATTTGGGACTTACACCTCATCCAGAGCTTCACTTGCATCTCCAAAGGAAGGCAATGACATGCCAAACTTATCCATGATGGAAAGGTAAAGACGGCACATTTGCCTGTTTGGCTTGTCACGATAGTTCAGGATGCGTCCCCCCTTGATGCGTCCTCCACCCCCCCCCATCAGGAGGACCGGTAGTTGTGTGGCGTTGTGTCCCCCAGTGAGCATGCTTGAACAGAATAAGAGGATGGAGTTGTCCAGCAGGGTGCGATCGCCCTCCTGCACTGCATTCATGCGTTCGCAGAGGTAGGCGAGTTGTTCCAGGAAGAAGCGATTGACCTTGAGCCAGTCCTCGGTGTCGCTGTGGGATAGTAAATGGTGGATCATGTAATCAACACCCAGGTGTGGAAAGCGCAGGGAACTGTGATCATTGTTTAGTTTGAGGGTGCAGACGCGCGTGGTATCTGTCTGAAATCCCAAGAGCATGATGTCGCACATGAGCCTCATGTGTTCAGCTATATTCTGGGGAATACCATCAGCGGGACGTGGACGATCAGGCTCATGCAGGGTTGGGCGCCAACCCTGCATCTCACCACGCATGCCGGCGTTTTCAATCCGCCGCTCTACCTCTCGCACCGAGTTCAGATACTCGTCCAGTTTTTGCTGGTCGCGCAGGCTGATCTTGCGCCGGAAGGAATGCGCCTCCCCAAGCACAGCGTCCAGCACACTTCGATCCCCCTGGCTGAGGGTATCCTTGAAGAGTCTGTCAAACGCCAGGGCGGGATAGAGCTCCAGGGGAGTGGGTGAGGTCGGGGAAGTCCACGAGATGTGAGAGCTGTAGAGCATGGAATAATTCTTGTGGACCGAGGGATTGGATTTTTCGCAGCCAAGGACCATGCTTGGAACCTTCGTGCGAAAACCAAGGCTTTGTGCAACCATCTGGTCAACGCTCGTGCCGGATCGAATTTCACCACCTGAGGCCAATGGAGCTCCTGACAACAGATTGCCGGTCTGTGAACTATGGATATTGCCTTTCAGGGCCTCTGCATTGTAGAGGCCTTGAATGAAAAGCATTTTGTCGCGATAGGGTTGCAGGGGTTCAAGGACTCGCCCTAGATGCATGCCATCGCTTTCCATGCGGGCACTCCACTCGCGGCTGTGAAATCCGTTTCCCGAGAACAAGACTCCCAGTCTGAGGGGAGCCTGAGGGAGTTTTGAGGGTGCCGACGCTGTTTGACCCCAGATGTGGACGGATTCCAGCCATGGAAGGGCCATCGTGACTCCTGTGCCGCGCAGGAAGGTGCGGCGTGAAAAGCTTGCGTGACGTTTCATGGTAATGTCTGGTTTTTGAATCCTTGGCTGTCTGAATCAGCCTGCCCTCAACCGGGACCTTATTCAATGTCTCTTTCCCCACGGCCTCGAATAAAACGGAATTGCTTGCTGAGAATAATCTCCTCGAAGGCCGCCCCGATACGGTAATGCTCAGATTTCAATCGTTTTTGTATGCTGTCCAGTAGTGGTCGATCCGAAAGAATGATCGATCGGCCCAGTGCATATCCAAGTAGTTTTTTGCAGAATTGCCTGATTAACCGGTCGCGTTTGTCTCGAACAAGGTAATTCCGCAGTGCAGCAGCATCTTCAATATGAGTGCCATCCCAGAGGACCGTCTTTGTATTGACCGTTCGATGAGCAAGATCCGTCAATCTCGATCGCCCAATGGCATCATAGGCTTCCAGTGCATAGCCATATGGGTCGATGCGTTGGTGGCACCCGGCACATTTCGGATTGCGGGTGTGCGCCTCGGTCATTTCGCGAATGGTCATCGTCTGGTTGCGTTCC
>JAAZXX010000580.1 GCA_014239995.1 Verrucomicrobiia bacterium | reverse complement strand
CAATGCCTGCTTGCTCGACGCTTGGTCGAGCGTGGTGTCCCCTTTGTGACCGTGAACAATACAGGATGGGACAACCACCTCAATCTGGAAACTTACGCAACGCGTGTTCCTGGTTCTCCAGGTTCAGCATCGCATTCTTTGATTCCAGGATTGGACAAGGCACTCAGCGCTTTGATCGGAGACCTGTCGGATCGTGGCATGCTGGATGAAACACTTGTGTTGGTCATGACTGATTTCGGCCGCACACCCAAGATCAACAGTAGCGGCGGTCGGGACCATTGGCCCAACTGTTTCAGCATCGCGATGGCAGGCGGCGGCGTCAAGGGTGGCCAGGTTATTGGTGAAAGTGATGCTTTGGGTGAATTCGTCAAAGACCGCCCTATTACGCCAGGTGATCTTGCGGCGACCATCTACACCCTGCTTGGAATCGATCCAGGCCATGAGTTGCACACGCCAGATGGTCGTCCCATTCGCATTGCGCCTCAGGATTCCAAAGTGATTCCGGAACTGTTTGGATAGTCTTGATCATTCCACATGAGCTTAAAATTACACCTATTCATTCTTTTCGCACTCTCCGGTGCACTGACCAAGTTTTCGACCGTGTTCGCTGGTGAACCCCCGATCACAGCTTTGTCGTTCACGCCCGAGGCAAACCATGTAGTGGCTGTAAGTCAATCAGGTGTCCAGGTTTTTACCTGGCCGAAACTGGATCACATTCGAACCATAGAGACATCCACACCGAATCTGCATTGCCTGGCCTTTGCACCCAACAGGAAGCACCTCGCTGTCGGTGGCGGAGCTCCATCGGAGGAAGGTGTTGTGGAGGTTTTTTCATGGCCACAAGGAGCGCGGGTGGCGAGGTTTGATGGGCACGAGGATTCCGTCCGTTCGTTGGTATGGCAGGATCATGTCAAACTGCTCACGGGAAGCATCGATCGTGACATCAAGTTATGGCATCTCGAGAAAGAGTCGAACGCAATTTCAACTCTAAAAGGACATTCTCGAAGTGTTGATGCGATCTGCCTCATTGAAAACGGGCAAACACTCGTGTCCACCGGAGCGGATCTGTCACTGCGGGTATGGAACGTGGAGACGGGGGCACTCATTCGCAGCCTGAACCAGCACACCAAACCCGTGAATGCTCTCAGTCTACGACCTGCCAAGAACGAACTACCGATGATCGCATCGGCCTCCCAGGACCGAACGATTCGATTCTGGCAGCCCACCATTGGTCGCATGATGCGCTACATCCGTCTGAAGTCTGAACCGCTGAACATCACTTGGACAAACGATGGGGGCCGCATATTGGCTTCCTGTGTCGATGGGCATGTCCGCGTCATCGATTCGTTTGCACTCACCGTCACACAGGATCTGCCTGCGATTGAT
Source organism: Verrucomicrobiia bacterium (assembly GCA_014239995.1). Lineage (GTDB taxonomy): Bacteria > Verrucomicrobiota > Verrucomicrobiia > Limisphaerales > AAA164-E04 > AAA164-E04. Next base: position 1,568 of record JAAZXX010000580.1, on the reverse strand, counting down.
GGTTGGGCCTATGCGATGGCCATCCATCCAAATGATCAAAGCGTCGTCATCGGGGGAATGAACGGACAGATTCGGAGAATGGAGCATCTACTTGCGACTCCATTAAAGGAGGAGACACGGTAATCGGATCACAAAGCAACATTTTGTGATCGCCCACGATAGTTGGGTCCGAAAGGGGAAAAAGCCACCTGAAGCGCAGCTAATCTATTTTCGAAACACGGTTGTTACGGATTGAGGGCAACCCGTTTTTTGTTGACCCAATTCGATAAACCGCCTTTTCTCAACACCCCTTTTCCAGCGAAAGGCTCGCACCGTTTGTACCTAAAGCTCGAAAATCCAGATCTATGTTAGCGATTCGAAACCTAGCGAAAGCATTTGCCGGAACGTCCTTGTTCGAGGACGTGTCCATGACCATAAACTATGGTGAGCGGGTGGCGTTGGTCGGGCCCAATGGCTCCGGCAAGACCACCCTTTTCTCACTCATCCTCAATAGCGAGACCGCGGACGCGGGCGAGATCACTCGGGACGAGTGGACGACTGTCGGGTATTTGCCCCAGGAAAGTGAGGCGCTCGGCGACGAAACGGTGTTGGAAGTAGCCACCGGCCGGGTTGGAACGATCCCATCGTTGGAAGCAACCCTTCGTCAACTTGAGAAAGCTGGCACATGCGATTGCATCGAATATTATGAGGCTCAAGCCAAGTTCGACGCCCTGAACGATCCGAAATTCGAGGCCAAGGCCAAAAAGATGTTGCACGGCCTCGGATTTCTTGAAGAGCATTTTGATCGTCCCGCCTCCGACCTGAGCGGTGGATGGGTCATGCGGGCACACCTGGCCCGTTTGTTGGCCATGCAGCCTGATTTGCTGATGCTCGACGAACCGACCAACCATCTCGATCTAAACGCCTTGCTCTGGTTTCAAAAATACCTCAAGACCCAGTCCTGCGCCGTGCTGTTGATCTCCCATGACAGGCAATTCATGGATGATATCGCGCAAAAAGTGTTCGAGTTCTCGAACAAGCGGCTCCATTCCTGGAAGGGCAACTACTCCAAATACGAAATCCAGAAGAAGGAGGCGTTTATTCGAGATTCCGCCGCCTACAAGAACCAGCAGAAGGAGGTTTCGGTGATCAAGGATTTCGTAAACCGATTTCGCACGGTGACCTCCAAGGCTGCGCAGGTACAGAGCCGGATCAAGGTGTTGGAAAAGATGGAGATGCTCAAAAAGCCCATCCCCCCCCGCAAACCCTATCCCTTCAGGTTTCCCGCCCCGTTGCGCGGTGGCCAACGGTCCATTGCGCTTGAGAACATCCACATGGCCTACGGGGAAAACAAGGTCTATGAAGGGCTCGACTTCGAGGTGCAACGCGGCGATCGCACCGCCCTCATCGGCCCGAACGGTGCTGGAAAATCCACGCTACTCAAGATTCTCGCCAATGAGGTAAAATTCCAGAAGGGCGTTCGTACCGAAGGGCACAATTGTCGGCTCGGTTACTTTAGCCAGCACCGTTCTGAGACGCTTGATCCGGATAGTAACGTGCTCGAGGAGGTGCTTAAGTCTTCGCCGGAT
>JAAZXX010000057.1 GCA_014239995.1 Verrucomicrobiia bacterium | reverse complement strand
CTGGCCCCGAGTCGCCGCCTTCCAGCAATTTCCTTCGATCCATCATATTCAGGCCACCCTTGAGGTCCTCTCCTCCCCCATGACATTTGATACAATGGCCAGCCAGAACAGGCGCCACGACGTCTTTAAAATGCTCTTCGACAGACTGTCCGAGAGTAACAAAGGTCCCCAGGAGAAGTCCTGAAACCAGACAGAACCTGACCATCAAACCTTTCAGGGCGACAAGCGAATGTTTTATCAGGATCAACATACTAGAAAATCTACAGGATGATACCTTGTCGATCAACTGCGTATTCCACTTGTCATAGGACCCCGCTGAAGGCTAGCTTGTGATGGATGCAACCCCTCTCATTTCCAACACTCAGGATCCTTTCCATGGGCTTCATGGCAGGATTACTCGGCACGATCCAGTCCTCCTGGGCTGCGGCGAGTGTGGAGTTCAACCGCCAAAACGAACACTACCTGGACGTATTATCGAAGGGAAAAACAGTCGCCCGCTACATGCACGCCCACGATCCCTCAACACGAGAAAGTCTGCATGCTACCTACAAGCCCTACCTGCACATATTTGACACGGAAACCGGCAAGCCCATCACCAAGGGACCCGGGGGACAATTCAGCCATCATCGGGGCCTTTTTCTGGGGTGGAATCGGCTGATTACTGAGGATGGACGTTTTGATTTCTGGCATATGAGCGGCTCCACACAAGTGCATCGTTTCTTTTCAGCAATCAAGATTCAAAAGGATCACTCTTCCGTGACATCCAACATCGACTGGGTGGATCCCAACGGAAAATGCGTACTCAAGGAGTTGAGAACAATGACATTCGTTCATGACACGATTCCCGATGCCATTGGAATCATCGATCTTGAGACGAAGCTTATGCCTACATTGGACCTGAAACTCGAAGGGGATCCAGAACACGCAGGCATACAGTATCGACCTGCGGATCACATCAACCGCAAAAAGACTGAGTATCTTTTCCCTGCGGAAGGACAGAATCCAAGAAAGGACTTAAATATGCCTTGGGTGGCCCAATACCATGAGATCGATTCGAGGCAGTACAGTGTGGTCCTGCTCAACGCCACAAACAACCCTCGGCCTACACGATTTTCTGCTTACCGGGACTACGGAAGATTCGGTGCATTTTTCACCCAGGATCTTGTAAAAGACAGCACCCTTCGTTTGCATTACCGCTGGATCATTCTTCGAGGAAAAACCCCACCTCGAGAAACTATTCAAGCATGGTTTGACAGATGGAACCCCTGATTACTTCTCAGACTTCATCGGAGTATTCCTTGGTGATTGCCACCTCACGGCGCAACAGATCATGCAGTGTCACAATACCAATCAACTGTTTTCGGTCTGGCTCAAGGAGGGCTACCATACCTGACTCGGATTCGATCAATGAAAACTGAAGTTGGCGAATGCTCTGGGAAGGTTGGCATGTGATCAGCGGAAGCACACCGGGCTTCTGTCCAGTCTCAAGACTCTCCAGGATCTCCTCCCTAAGGATGACCCCCTGTGTACCGTCCTTGAGGAGGACGGGAAATCGTCGAAAAGGGTGCTCCTCAAATATTTCAGCCATGGTGTCCGGAGCAAGATCCGTGACCACCACAGGGGAAAAGTTTGCAATAGCGGAAACAGGAAGTTGCTGCCAACTTTTCAAATCCCGGGGGGGAATCACATGCTCCAGACGGTGCCCATCCTGCTCCAAAAGCTCTTCGTAGAAATTACCTTTGCAGAAACGTCGACTGATCGCGGTGCTGATGAGGGCTCCGAGCATGAGTGCAGGGACAAGATAAAATTCATTGGTCATTTCAAAAACAATGAGTATTCCCGTGACGGGTGCCCGTACCACGGCCCCCAGACACGCACTCATGCCAACAACGGCCAAGGTGATTTGAGCCTCCGTGTTCAATTCCACAAGGAGCCCAAAAAGTCCTGTGAGAAAAACACCGGTCATTCCACCAATGAAAAGAGTTGGCGAAAAGATACCGCCGCAACCACCAAAACCATAACACGCAACGGTTGCAACGAGTTTACCCAGAATTAAAAGACCCGCCACTTTCCAGCCAAACGATCCCGTCAAGGCTGCATTAAGATCCTCGTAACCGACCCCGAAGACCCCCAGGTGTCCGTGGCCCGTTTGTGCCTTGGTGAAAAGGAATATCCAAGCACCAATCCCCCAGGCTATCAAACCTCCCACCGCAGGCATCAACCACGCAGGAAGGCGATGCCACCTCTTGCAACGACCACGCAGGCCAAGACAGGATTTTTGGAAAAGAACGCCCACAAAAGCAGAAACAGCGGCTACTACGGGGGTTAAGCCATAAATGAGCCAACTAGGTGAGCCAACGGCGGATATTTCAAGTGCAGGGTTTTTCTCGGCAAGGGAATGGACGACGAAGGCTCCCAGGACAGAGGCTAAGAGAACGCTGCCAAGAAATCGGCTATTGAGGTCCTGCACGATTTCTTCAATGACAAAAGTGATGGCCGCCAGCGGCGTGTTGAATGCTGCTGCCAATCCTGCGGCAGCCCCGGAGGCTGCCGCATGCCGTCGATTTTGCTTAGGTTCCCCAAGCAGCCCTGCAACCTTGGAGGCAACCCCACTGGCCACCTGAACACTTGGACCTTCACGCCCAAGGCTACATCCACCCCCAACACTCAGGATCCCTGCCAGGAATTTGACCCAGGTGACACGCCATGGAACGAAGCCAAAATCCCCCCAGAATGCCAGTTTCAACTGAGGAATACCGCTTCCAGCGGCTTCCTTGGAAACACGTGTGAGAAGGATCCCCACCAAGATGGAAGCACCGACGGTGGTGAAGAAGCTGCCGAGAAGGAATGTTTCTGGCGAATAATTTGAAAACAGGGCGATGGAAAAGTGAAATAAGTACTGGATGCACTTGTGAAAAAGAACCGCAGAAAGCCCGGCAACCAACCCGTACACGCATGTCAGCGCTATGGAGCGTGTTTTTTTTGGTAATTTACGCAGATATCGCGCGAGCGTATTGGTCATCTTCCCTCAAAATCCTTGTCAGATTCTAGTGCGGAAGAGCCTGATTCGCCAGACATACTTGCGCAAGTCTGAATAAAACAATTCTTGCGAAAATTACTTAATTTGGTATTCTGGAAGACAAAGGCCTATATAATTTGAGTTAACCATGGGTGCCAAGCAAGCTTGGGATCGAGGTGACAGGTTACAATTCTCGAATTGTGGTGAATTGACAAACAAATTTGTCTGATAAGGATAGTGTAAAAACCGTTCACAACTATGATGGGTAAGAAATATCTAACTGCTGCAGTGATTGCACTGCTCACACACATCTCGGTCTCCACAAGATTACAGGGTCAATCCCCACCTGCCGACCTGGCCTTGTTGGGCATTGCTGACATTCTGGCCATGCAGATCATTCCTCACGAGGATGGACAGGGTATAAAAATACCGGCCAAAAGGTTCAGTTTCTCGTATGACTACGTGCAGGCTACCTTTGAAGGCTACAAAGACGGCACACGCAACGTTTCGATGGCTGAAATGGCAACCTTGTTTCCTGTCCTACCAGTGGAAATCACCCAAAGTGCCCATCTCATCGACATCGGCTACCAGATCAACCAGAGGTTGTTTCTCGATCTGCAATTATCTTACGTGAATCAGGAAACATACCACATCAGCAGGGTTCCAGGGTTTGACGAGTTTACCATTCGATCCAGGGGCGTCGGTGACACTTCTGTAGGCGTCAATTATCTACTGTGGAACAATGAAAACGAATCCCTTTACATAGGGGGTGCAGTCAGCATACCCACGGGGGATATCAACAAAACAGGCCGAACACCTCGCGATGCGACCCGAGACACTCTGCTGCCCTACACGATGCAGATTGGTTCAGGTACATTTGATTTCAAACCCAGCATAGCGTATGTAAAAACCATGGGCAAATTTGAATGGACCAACCACTTGCGTGGTACGATTCGGATGCACAAAAACTACCATGACTACAGTTTGAGTCACAGGGCAACCTTGAAAAGCTCGTTAATGTACAAGTGGTTGCCTTATTTATATCCTTCGTTGAAACTTATGGGCCATTATTCGGACAACATACATGGTCAGGACGATGACCTGCTCCCAAGGCCAGGTTTTTACCCTGCTCCCGTCACCAAGCCAAGCCTGTTCGGTGGGCGCAAGGTCGACCTCATGCTAGGGCTCCACATCCCTATCAAGGAACAACACGGTATCGATATTGAAGCTGGTTTGCCCATATATCAAAGTCTCAAAGGACCCCAGCCCGGTGAGGAGTGGCGTATTGCAGCCTCCTACGGGGTGCGTTTCTAATGCATCTCTCGGCTCTCCATAGCCGTCAACCTTTTCCTGGAGGAAATACCAGGACCCCTTAAATGGTTACGCGGCCTTTACCTCAAGAGCCGATACCGCCTAGTTTAAAGTCGGGACTTGAGTCCTTCACTCTGAAACTGTGGGCGTTGTGTTGCTTGTACGTTCTTCTCTGCGAGGCACAGGCTGCACAGAAGCCGGTAGTACAGGAATATGAAGCCAGGGCCATCTTGGTTCTGAACTTTGCGAGACTCACATCTTGGCCTGATAATTCTTTCAGCAACAAAGAGGACACCATCAACATCCTCCTTGATGGAAATAAGGACTTCTTCAAATTTTTCCAAAAATACCAAGGTCGAAAAATCAAGGGTAGAGCCATTAATGTACTCACCTCCAGACCCAGTTCCGATTCCACAACCATCCACATTCAATACTTTCAGGGCAAATTCAGCTCCAGAATCAAACAATTTCTCAGAGGCCATAACGATAGGACAAAGCCAATTTTACTTGTCGGTGAAAATCGGGAATTTACGGAAAAAGGAGGCATCTTATCGATCGTCAGGGACAAAGAACGTTTGATCCTTTACTCAAACACATCAGCCGCAAAGCGTTCAAAACTGTATTTGAGCAACAATCTGATCAAGTTAACAAAAAAGGTTTCGGACCAACCCTTGGCTCGCCGTTGAGTATTATGTTTTCTTTTATTTACAGACTCAGCCTTTATCAGAAATTGATGCTCATTATGATGGTCACGAGTATCTCGACCCTGTTGCTTGCGTCTGTAGGAATGGTTTACTACGAGATCGAAAACGTCAAAAAACTTACCTTGCGCGAACTGGAAACCATGGCAAACGACCTTGCCAGAAATGCACAGGATCCATTGGGCATGGCTGCACTTGGTGATTTCCAACTCACCAGTGCTAAAACCATGGCAAACGATATGCTCATGATGAAAGAGCGAAAGGAAATCGTTGCCGCCTTGTTATTCAATCCAGATGGAAGCCGTTTTGCAGGCTACAAAAGAAGCCAGAGCGATGATCTTTCAAATCGGGACAACAATTTTTCTAAGGAGGTTAAAACCATTGACCGTCAAAACGTCATTTGCGTCAAGGAAATCAAGAACAGTGAGGAAGAGGACCAAACCCTGGGTTACTTGCACTTGATTGCAGATCACTCCGTTTTACAGAAGGATATTTACAAGGTATTGGTTACCAATTTTTTAATTGTTCTAATAGGAACCCTACCTGCCTATTTCCTGTCCAAATGGCTTATCGGATATATTTCTGGCCCCGTCGCAAATCTACTTGATACCTCCAAACAGATTGCAGCCACGAGTGATTATCGCAAACGCGCGCGCATCACCACAAGCGACGAACTCGGTGAACTAGCAGGCCAATTCAATAACATGCTCGACCAGCTCCAGAAGCGTGACTCGGCACTAACAATCGCTTATCAGGAATCTGAGAGCCGCCTCAAGGCCCTTGAGGCTGAGAAGAGCGAGCGGCAACAATCTGTTGAACGTGAACGTATTTTGCTGGTTGAACTTGCCGAAGCTAAGGAATTGGAAGCGGAAGAACTACGCACAGCAAAAGAAACTGCAGAGCTTGCCAATCGTGCAAAATCCGATTTCCTGGCATGCATGAGCCATGAAATTCGCACCCCGATGAACGGTATCATCGGGATGGCCAGTATCCTTTTGGATGCCGATAATCTCCCCAGGCAACATCATCATTATCTCACTCTTTTAAAACGGTCAGCGGAGAATCTCTTGGCCATCATCAATGACATCCTTGATATCTCCAAACTCGAAGCGGGTCATATGGATTTCGTATCCAAAGAGTTCAATCTCACGGAGCTGCTCGAGTCAACAATTGAAATGATGGCCCCACAGGCCTACCGGAAGGGCATTGAAATCGGGCTAATACATCCATTGGATGTTCCCACTTATCTTGATGGAGACGAAACACGGATTCGGCAAATCCTGATCAACCTGCTGGGTAACGCCATCAAATTTACGGATCAAGGCGGTGTGAACCTGTCTGTCGAAGCAAACTTTTCCGAAGAGAGGCAGCTATTGTGGTTGCGTTTCAGGATTCGTGATACGGGTGTTGGGATTTCTAAGGAAGGCCAGAAGAGCCTTTTTCAAAAATTCACACAAATTGGCGATTCTAACCGAAAAAAGGCGGAAGGCACAGGACTTGGATTAGCGATTACCAAAAAGCTAACCCTATTGATGGGTGGCGAAATAGGAGTGGAAAGCGCAGTAGGAAAAGGGAGTCTTTTCTGGTTTGAACTACAACTTAACAGCTCCAGGGAAACAAACACCACCCACTATTCGCCTATCCCAAAAATCAGCGAGATGCCGGTTATCATCATCTCTCCTGAAGCCGTCAATCGAATGCCAAGCGCCTCACTTTTCAAGGGTATTGTGGATTCCATCTCAGTCTTCAATTCCTTTGAGGAGGCAGGCAACAAACTAGGGGCTCTTCATCCATTCAAAAAGGGACAGGGTTGGCTTGTCCTGGATGTCCCCATTGCTTTCACCCCTGAAGATACCCATGCATTCATCGAGGAAGCGAAACAAATTGAGGTTCTTAATCCACTTTCTATCTTAATGATGCACCCTGGGGGCCTGGCCCTGGAATCAATGAATCTGCCGAAGGCTATTGTGCAAAAAACCTTCGCTAAACCGAGCTCCCGTGAAACGATTTCAAGGTTTCTCCGCACTTCCACGCAGTCCAACTTGAAGGAAGTCATGGAGGCAAATGGCAAGCCACTTCCAATGAAGGAGATGGTCATTCTCGTGGCTGATGACCATCCCATTAACCAACAGGTAGTTACCACCATGCTTGAAATGATGGGTTATCGATCCCAGGTTGCTGTGAACGGGCGCGAGGCACTGAATGCTGTGAAACAGGCCCATTTTGATCTCGTGCTCATGGATATCCAGATGCCCATCATGGATGGGCTTGAGGCCACTTCGGCTATACGCTCCTTGTCACCCTCAGATTTTGGCCAGAAAAACAAGATTCCCATCGTGGCTGTGACTGCCAATGCCATGGTCGATGATGATAAGAAATGCCTGGCGGTCGGCATGAACGATTACCTGTCTAAGCCATTTCAGAAAATCCAACTGAGGCAAATTCTCGAAAAATGGTTGATCACTTAAGTCTCAACTACCGCTCTGGAGTTTCGAGTGAGAAGAGGATTCCATATCCACCAGCTCAGATAGACAGAGCTTGGAGGCGGTTTGATCGCGACCTGAAATAATCTTTTTCAGTGCGTTTGCACAGACATCCTTTGAGTCTGCGACCTTTTCCACTTGACCCTCAAGTGCGTAGATTACCGAGAATAAATTGATGTTATCAACAGGCTTAGCCAGCGTCAGTGTAGACGGAATGCCCGCACTCCTTACGATAAGCCCATCTTTGACCAAAGCTTCTGCAAGACTGAGAACTTCTGTCAAGCCAAGGCCGAGATCATTCGCTAGTTCCTCTGTTGTGAGGGCCGTCTTACCATGCTGAAACCTCTGAGCAATCGTTCTCATGAGACGCAGCGCTGAGAACATGGTGCTGTGGGACAAATCTTTCCCTGACAACGAATCCATGCTTGAATGACAAGACCTTGGATATTGAATAATGAAGGCAACGTGCGATCCGAATATCAGGATAATCCAGGAAACATAAAGTCCCAGCAACAGAATCGGGACAGCCCCAAGACTACCATATATTTTATTGGCGGTCGCTACGTTGGAAAAATACACGACACTGAGCTGGCTGTTCAATTGAAGCAAAAACCCAGCAGCCATGCCCCCACCGGCAGCAGCCTGAAAATGAATCCGTGTGTGGGTCATGACCCTGTAAACCAACGCACATGCGGAACCCGTTACCACCCATGCTAACAGGAATAGCATGCATTCACCAAGCCATCCGAGTTCAAGAATATATGTATTAAAATGCTGCAGTTTGCGAGTGGATGACAATCCCGCTCCAACAATGAACAAAAAGGGGCCAAGGGTAAGCCCAGCCCAATACTGGGCAATGCCTGCCCCCCAATTTCGATTTCTTGATATATTCCATACCTGGTTAAATGAACGCTCAATGGCCCTGAGCAAAAGCAGAGCAATCATCAGAAAGACAAATACACTCGTCACCCCGATGGTGCGGGTATGTATTCTCCCGACAAATTCCGCAATACGACGGGCGACTTCGCGTCTATGATCCCCCTCATTGGCTGTGACATCCAGGTCCAATAGTTGAGGTTTCTCCCAGAATTGTTCGATATCGAAGGCCTTGTCCTCCAGAAAACCCTCCGAGGGTTGATTTGCGATTTCATTGGAATCCTTGCGCACTTCCAAATCAAGCATGGGTGCGACCGTTCCTACCATGGCATCAATCCATATTTCCACCTGTAACTGACCCTCTTTTCCCTCCTTGAGCATCAGGCTGGTTGCGACACTCAGTCCAACGGCAAGAACCGGAATCAACCCCACCAGAGTGGTGTAGGAAAGTGAGGATGCATGTATGAAGCCATTCTTTTCGTTAAATCGTAGGATCGCAGCCTTCCAAAAGAGCCAGAAACGGAACCATAAGGAAAGAGTTCGATGACTCGGCAATGGGTCCTTCGTGATTGTAAATTTGGCATCCATTCCGTTCTTGATAGAAGTTTTACAGGTTTACTGAAGCCCACCTGATTCATTGGTTGAATCCCCTGATTCCAGCGGCTCAAGGACAACCCTGAGGATACCTGGCTGAGTCTCCTGAAGTTCGACAGTGCGGACTGTCTTTCCAAAACCAGGTTTACGTAATTCAATCTCGATATTTCCACGAGATAAACCTGTCAGCACAAGAGGAGAGTATCCTCGGAAGGCCTGATGTACCCATACTTCCACTGCATTGGGGAAGGTTTGGACAAACAATCGACAATCATCAAATAAGCCAATGACATCCATGCCTTCGGCTCGGTAGTTCTCTATTTTCAGGAGCCTACTACTGGTTTTGTCGTTCAACGAAAAATGAAAAAGGTAATCCCCTTTTTCTAAAAAAAGCTTATGAGGAGTTTTTCCAACCACCCATGCATCGTCGAGGCCTTGAAACCGAAAGTATCCACCTGGAGGTTGGGTGGTGATTCTAACTTCATTGGGTGCTTCCGAAAGTGTAAGTTCCACGGATCGGGTCTTACCAGGATGCAGCATCGGAACCAAGTTAGTCGGTGTATGGCCAGCAGCCAACACTGAGAGTTGATATATCCCCGCCTTCAGATGATGCCATGTGACTGGTGAGAAGTCCTCCAGGGCAACCGACAGTCCCTCTCCTGAGAGTGTCACCAGTGCATCTGCAGGTATGGTGGTGACACGCAGGCTGCTGCTACCTGTTTCATCCACACTTTCTGTATCCCTGGGAGCCCCCTCCCTAAGATTCAATGCCAGATTTTGGACCTGCCGTTCGTTTCTAAGAACATTTTCCTGGACAATCGCTTTTCCACGATGCTCCACGACAAACCAACCGATAAAAATAGTGGCAAGCAACAGCAATCCGAGGCCCCTCACGTTTCGGTGCAAGAGTGCTTGGAAAAGCAATTGAAATCTCGCAACCCAGCTGGCAGTGCCTGATACCGTGAACACTCCAGGATTAAAAGCCATGGCACCATTCAACTGAAATCCCAGCAACGCAGCAAGTCTGGATGCCGTCACAGGACGTTGTCCAGGAACACCATCGAGAACATCCACCAAAACCTGCTTCACCTTACTGGGCACTAACAAGTTACCGAAACGAATTCTTCCATCAAGCTTGACGTGCTTCGGCAAATCAACATCAATCCCCAAGCGTCGTAGACTTTCCAACAAAATAGACGACAAAGAGTACACCTCGTCCGAAGCACGGCATTGAGCATTTTTGATACATTCGGGTGAGCCATGCGGTTCCCACGCGTCAGGAATACCCTCTCCGGTATGTTCATGAATGACCTGAAAGGCAATTCGATCGAGTTGAGGGGACAGGAATATGACTTCATCATTGGGCAGGAAACGAATATGGTCCTGACTCAGTCTTCCATGTAAACGTTTTTTCGCATGCTGGACAATGAGGTGACGAACCACTTTTTCGATCAAAGGTTCGACGTCTTCCCAAACAGTGGAGGGTCCTTTCCGGATCAATCGATGATCCAATCCACAGCCAACCTCACCCCTAAGAACAATGATGGGATGAGGCTTGTTTTCTGGATCCACATGGACCACAGAGTGCAAGTTTGCGTCCACAGATTGAGTCCATTCATCGACACGACTAAAGAAAGATTGCATCCAATCCCGCTCCTTACGGAGGCTTTCCGGGAGGAAATAAATCACCACCTCATTCTGGTGGTCCCGGTCTTCAGCCAACCAGTAGGAACTCGACTCAGGGTTTACAAGGATTTCTCTCGTTAAAACAAACCGTGCCTTACACAACCTCTGTCCCATCTGTGGACGGAGCAAATCCGAGTCGTTTGGAGGCACATCGTTCACGGTTATTTTAGCGACATGGATTCAAACAGCCGACCTTTTGAGTAGGTATGCCAAATTCGATGAAGACAATCATTGTTTGATGGTCTCATGAAGCCAATCAAGGTCCAATCTCAAAAATTAGGACTTCCATTAATTCCATACATTACCATATTTTAAATGGGTCTATGAGTCACCGCACCTCCCTTTTATCCGGACCCACTTTCAGCCCTGAACTGGATCCATCTTTTTGTCCAGCCGCTGTGGCTCACCGCACACTGGAGGAAAAGGCCAAGTCAGGCGGCAAGGCTCTACCTGTCGAACTGGTCCTGGAACGTCCCAATGGGATGACATCCCGCTTCGAGACCACTCTCTGGGCCCCAGGGTCTGCAAAGTCCACTGACAATTTCTATTTCCTTGAACGTTCCCTCAAGGCCCTGCTCTGGTCCCGAGGTGCAGCACGCGTTTACTGCACCGCCCCAGAAAAGCTCTGCAAGCAACTTTCAGAGTATTATCGCGCTGATCCGGCAGGACAATGGGATGCAGACATGATGGGACGACGCATCTTTGAAGAGCCTTTCAGGGTGATCCATTGCAGTTCGACCGACCTCCCTTCGGAGAACGACCATTCAACCTCCCTCGGACGGCACCTGGCAGGGTGTCGTATCGGCTTTGACCTTGGTGGCAGTGATCTCAAAATCGCATCATTGGTAGAGGGTAAAACTGTTTTTTCAGAAGAAATTGTATGGGACCCCATTCCCCAGAAGGATCCTCAATGGCACTATGACCATATCATGCAGGCCCTCAAGATCGCGGCCTCAAAAATGCCACGAGTGGACGCCATCGGCGGCAGCGCCGCTGGAGTTTATGTGGACAACCAGGTGAAGGTTGCATCCCTCTTCAGAAGCATTCCTGAGGAACTTTTCGAAAAGAGGGTAAGGGATATGTTTCTGGAAATGCAACGTGCCTGGGGTGATATTCCATTTGAAGTTGTCAATGATGGAGAGGTCACCGCACTGGCTGGCTCCATGAACCTTGAACAGAATGCCGTTCTGGGCATTGCCATGGGGACAAATCAGGCTGCCGGATTTGTAACTCCATCGGGGCAAATCACTCCCTGGCTGAACGAACTTGCTTTTGTCCCTGTAGACTACCGCAAAAACGCACCAGCGGATGAGTGGTCGGGGGATTTGGGT
>JAAZXX010000579.1 GCA_014239995.1 Verrucomicrobiia bacterium | reverse complement strand
CTGAAAGTCAGACGTCAATATTTCCAAATGGCAACGTAGGGACAGCAACTCTTGCGCATATTGTTTAACGTCAACTGGATCACAGGAAATCCATCCTTGCGTTCCCTTGTTTCTATTTTGACGATTTCCAGCGGCTTTTTCTGGGCATCAGGTAACGATATCAACATGTTGGATTCGTTCAGGTTAACAGCGCTTTCAGCGTCATCATTCTCCCGCTTGAATACCACAAAAGGACTTTTAAATTTGTCCAGTCGCATTTTGAGATGCACCATCGGCTGCTCCTGGATAGCGGCCATGACATGGGTTAGGTTCTCGGGCATTTCAGTCTGTTGTGAGTCTACCTCACCTTCTGTGATAAGCCGTATGGCCAAGTGCTCTGTACACATGAAGTTGAGAACGTCCGTGCAGTCGGCGCCCAGAACGTAGAACGTTCCATCGAGCAACTCAGCAACCATCGGAACCCTTTGATTCTCTATGGTTTCCTGAAAAACTCCGGCACTCACCACTTTTTCCGCCACAGATGAGATATTGGAACTGTCGCTGAAGGCCGCAAAACTTGCATAGGATGTAGGGATTTCCCATTGCTTGATGTAGTGGAGGGCTGGTTTTTTCTCCTTGTAGTGAAAAAGAATGCTGTTGCCCTTTACGAGGGACATCTTGTTTTCAATGGCAAGGAAGGCGTGGGGATCATGCATGAAAACAGCTTGGATACCATCTTCAGATGTCTTTAGGTCAATCGTTATACCATGGTCACCCGAGTAACGAATGATGGCATAATCTCCCCCCTTCAGGTTGGCCAGGGTCTTGGACCCTTCACGTGGCGTGAGTATCTTGTCCCCCACGCTTAATTGCACCAGACCAAAGCTTTTGAAGGTGCCAACCATCGCGATCAGGTAATACTTAGCAACACCATTGATCGTCCCGTTGACTTTGACATACTCATCGACCTTGTGGTGAGTGACAATATCGTTCCACTCAATGGCCATGGTGAGGACCTCCTCACTCTCCAGATCATATTCCAGCGTGGACTGATCCGCACTTACCTGACGTTGTGCCTCCCTCTTGCTCCTGTAATTTTTCCGCACCATTCCGATGCCAATAACCAAGGGAATCAAGAGAAGCCCGAAAACAAAATAATACAATACGACGGACTCGATATTCATAGGTTTTGTCCATACCAAGCACAAGGCACTCTGGCCAACATATCAAGATTGAGCTTACTGAATCTTGATATATTGGCCACGGGAACCCGATGGTGCATGCTTCTTATCACGTCTGATCCGCAGCAGGAATTGATCCTATTCATTGAATAATCGCATCTGAAAAGTCGATCCAAAAAAAACGCATCCCAGAGAAGCTGTCGAGCTCGCCTCTGGTTTTCCATTCGCTTCTACAAATCGACCTCATACGAAACGAGATCTGCATTTGGTTCCTGCATGGAA
The DNA here is from genome assembly GCA_014239995.1 of Verrucomicrobiia bacterium. GTDB lineage: Bacteria > Verrucomicrobiota > Verrucomicrobiia > Limisphaerales > AAA164-E04 > AAA164-E04. The sequence continues at coordinate 1,515 of JAAZXX010000579.1, read as the reverse complement.
GGAGCATGTCATCATGGTTCTCAAACTTGGAGAAGATGCATAAATCACTCTGAAAAAACGGTTCACTCTATTTTAAAACATATCAGAAAGCTGTTTCCTAATCCAATATCTGGCCATAATCCAAGACCTCGATCCGTTTGGCATGCGCATTTTTCTCCTGGACAAGAACAAATACGCCACGCTGTGGGATATCCATGCGAAGAGGACCAAGGCCCGGGAGAGTCACCGTGACCGCGTCCCTGTCACCCCGCGGTGCGTATGCGAAGATCAGCCAACTTCTTTCGGGTTTGCTGCCAGTGACCTGGGCTTGAGCCCACACTGGAAAGATCGCATTCTTGTGGTATTCAGCCCGTGGCTTACCTTCCTTCCTGGCGGGAAGCGGTGGATCCAGACTCGTCGGCAGGGCGTAATAATGGTGAGACATGGACTCAAACCGTTCGAGCTCCCCATGATGGACAAATCCATCTAGCCTCCCCTGCGCCCAGGTTCCCTGGCCCGGGTGTTTGTCAATGACATGGGTAAACACTTCCACCTGCTGGTTGATCACCGGGTGTCCATGCTTCCAGAAGTGACGCAATGTTGTGTCTTGATGCACTTGATCGACCGCCTCAAAAAGCTCCCGATACCATTCCCAATCCCCTGCCATCCTATCGGTGCCCCAACTTGAAAACTGGCGCAAGGAATTTGGCTTGGACACCCAGAGGGCCCAGGTGACCATTCCACCATACCGAGCAGGAGAAATCCCGTTTTTCTTGCTCCACCAGGGTGATACCTCAAACCAATGGTCTTTTTTGATGGCAGCGTACCATTGTTGCTTCAGGCGCAGGTTCATGGCACAGACCACAGTGGAGTCGGCTTTGAAATCCGTGAGTCCACGAGCAACATAATTGCGTGCGGAGACCCCGTCCCAGGCCAAGGGGGAAACAAGCCGATCGTACATATTGATGTTGGACTGACCTCCCCATGCATAGCCTATGAAGCGCATCTTTTCACCCCATGCTCCGGAGGCGCCACGCATCCCGTCAAACATGGCATTGTACCTCTCGACATACCCACTGCCTATCATCTTTTCTTGATACATGGCATCCCTGTTTTCGCCGTGTGCTGCAAGGTATGCCTGACTTTGCAGCACCTGTTTGAATGAAGGAGCGGTTCCCTCGTTGTTGGATAACATGACGACACAGGAGGGTGCTGGGTACCATTCCTGCAAGTATTTGAGTTCATCCGAGTGACTTTGAATCCTTCTCTCCGCAGACAGGCGCCACTGTTCCAGGGGACCAAAAGGCGAGCGATCCTTGATATCACAATCATCCAGCAGATTTCCCCAACGCAGGCAGATAGGAAGTTGACGCTCGGCCAGGCCTTCAAAAATGGGTTTGTAAAGTTCCTTCCAGGACTTCAGGCTCATCGTCATTCCGAGACGATAGGTAAAAAGAAGCTGATGCCCCTCCTGAATCTTGTTCCACTGCCACTCAGGTCCATAGCCTCATCCTTCAATCCATGAAAGTATTATTA
>JAAZXX010000578.1 GCA_014239995.1 Verrucomicrobiia bacterium | reverse complement strand
CCAAAGTCTTGCGCACACCCTCAACCATCAGCCTGTATTCAGCGGACTCAAACTCGTTACCCGGATCAGTCCGACCGCTTGATGGCGGACGAAAATCAAACCCCAGCGAGCGATTACCCTGGGCGGTCTTGATCAGCAGGACCTGCTCATCGTGAAACGTTCCCAGCACGTGACCGAAACCGAGTTCCGGGCCGATGGACTTGCCGTTTGAGGTGGCACTCAGGGGCGAACCCTTGCCGTCCTTCGCCAGCCGTGCCTCCTGGAAGTAGACGTCGTTGCGCACCGTCCATTCGCCTTGTGCATCAAGCAACCAGGGGAACTTCCCCTCCCGCTTGACCACTGCATCGAGATCCCCATTACCGAGCAGGTCGGTCTTCTCCATCCAGAACCTCGGAGGAACACCCTTGAAGCCGGAAATCTTGAACTTGTAACGCGTTCCAGGTTGGAGCGTGAGGCCCTGATTGACAGGATTGCCACCCAATTCGCGACGGTAGACTTCCCTGCCAGCGAGTTGCATGACGTTGTAGGAATTCTCACCAAATCCGCAGTGCAGTTGATAAACCCCGTGTTGAGACACCTCCAGCTCTCCTTCCGCAATTGGTTTATCTGTCTTCGTGCCGTCGAGAAGATAAACGGCCAAGGGAGCAGTCTTGTAGTTACCCACTTTATAAATCTGCAGCGGTCCATCAGGCACATCGGGATTGGAGCTGAGATAAACCCCATCGTAGACGTTCCTGGCGCCACTCAGGTTGCCCATCCCAACCATGTTCGACTGCCCGGCCAGGATGTAGACCTTTACCGACTTGGTCACATCGCCCGCCTTGCCATCGGGGTCGGGCAGGGGAAAGGAAACCTCCGCGGCATGGGTCGGGAGGAACAGAAACGCCGAGGCCAGTGACTGCAGAATGAATCGGGGGATGTGGAACGGCTTCATGGTTTTCCTTTGATTAAATCACTTCCCTTCGAGCAACTTCACCATCGACTCACCCATGGCCATGCCGATGTCCATGTAAGTCTGCGCGTTGCCGTCGTAATGGCTGTTGGAAGCTCCTCCCTGACTGAGAGGGTTTGTATAAACGGTGATGACATTCCCCTTGAACTCCGGATATCTACCGGCTTCTCCGTCCACTGCGAGCTGGGCATCAAGGATCAGTTTCTCGTTCCCCTCCGTGCTCTTCTTTACGGTTTGGCCCAGAGTGGCGACGACAAACCTGGCTTCAGGGGCTTTGAACTCCTTGCGCAGGGTTTTAATGAGGTGGACGAGATTCTTTTCATAACGACTGGCGTGTCCGGCGTTGTAGCGGTCCTTGTCGCCCTGCCACCATGCAAAGCCCTCGATCTCATAACCCCGGCCCTTCCACTGCGGGAACTGCTCGTCGAAGTTATTGAGCACCTCATGCGCCGCACCAAAGCAATCGTCGTATTGCTTACCGGCATACCACCCGATCGGCTTTGGCTCGGTGCCCTTGCCCCATGACTCGGGGGATTGCTTATAACCTGCATAGATATTCCCGTCGTAATCATACTGCTTGCTACCCGGCGGAAGAAAATCCCATCCAAGCGACCGGTTTCCCTGCGACGTCTTCAGAATCAGCACCGGATCTTCATGATGATTACCGACCATATACCCGAAGCCCAATTCCGGCCCAATTCTGCCTGCCTTGACCCCGAGCCAATGGCTTCCCGTGGCCGCAACGACTCCCTTGTAGTAGACATCATCACGCGCGACCCACTGGCCCTTCTCATTCTTCAAGTAGGGATACTTGTTCTCGTAGTTGACCAAGGCAGAAAGCGTTCCCGGGACATCCAAGCGAACGATCCAGCCCAGGCCATTCGCATCATTGGTAAAGTAGGTGATCTTGAAGGGAACTTTCTTCCCACCTTCAAGATTGATGCCAGTGCGCACAATCTCCTTGCCCACCTCTTTTCGATGAACCTCCTTGCCATCGACCTCCATGACATTGTGCATAGAGCCTCCATAACCAGGACGAAATTCGTATATTCCAGTTTCCTTCACCTGGACAAAACCCCTTGCCACCTGAGCCCCTCCGCCGGGATAAGGGGACGGGTTGGTTCCTCCGAATTTCTCCAGCCTGGCTGTTTTGATGGGCTTTAAGGCGTCATAGTTTGCCTTCCGGTCTAACCTGCCCTTGTAAACCGCCACCACCGGATCGATAAACTCCGACCCCCACCTGCTACTGCCACCATCCACTTTTCCGGCACCCACCATATTGGATTGACCCGAGAGGATGTATACCTTTACCGGCCTGGTCGCATCGCCAGTCTTGCCGTCCGGATCAGGCAGGCTTGAGGCAACGGTTGACTGAGCGATGGCGAGGCCGAAAAGGAGGACTAGAAAATTATTCACGTTCTGGGTCAGTTGATGGGAGTCAGGCCGAGGCTTTTGCAGAAGAATGGAGAGAAGAATTTTCATGCCTACACAAGCACCTCGGCCATCGACCCCGTGCTGTCGGCAAACGACTTTACTGGCACGTCCACTGCATGAAGCATCGAGACGAACAGGTTGGCAAGCGGCACCTTTTTCTCTCCCTCAAAGGAGTGCAGGTTCCCGTGCTTCAATCCAAGCGCATTTCCCCCCGCCACCTGAATCGGGTAGTTCCTGGTATTGTGGGAAGCATGTGGATGGGCTGACCCCCAGACAACTACCGTCTGGTCCAGCATGTTGCTGTCTCCTTCCGGAGTATTTCGCAAGCGCTCCAGGAAGTAGGCATGCTGTTTGGCGCGCCAGTTGTCCCACTTTCCTGATTCGGTTGGGCGCTTGTGCGCGATGTCGTGAGTGGCTCCCTTGTAGCCGAGAACGTAGTTGGCGTAGTTCCACATCTCGCTGCCACTGGAATGCTCACTTTCGAGCATGAGGGTGGCAAAGCGGGTGGAATCGGTCTGTAACGCAAGGTAGAGCAAGTCATACATGCATCGGGTGTATTCCTCCGGGTCCTTGT